>CALJGH010000259.1 GCA_938073925.1 uncultured Nitrospinaceae bacterium | reverse complement strand
ATTTGTTTACTTTACCTTCCCAAAATTAAAAAACACCATTATTTGTATCTCAAAGCATGAAAATGTGAGATAATGTGGTGCTTTTAAAATTTAAATATATACGTCCTTCAAAACCCGCCGGCCCATGCCCGCCCTATCTTTTTGATAATTAAGGACTTCTTAAATTTTTTAGGCATTTCCAAAAATTCATTTAATTACGTGGAAGTATTGACAAAACCCCTTGGGGTACCTATATTTCCACCTTTGCCCGATGCTATAAGCCTATGAGTTTAAAGGAACAACTCCTTTCTGATATGAAGGAGTCTATGAAAGCCAAAGATACTGTAAGACTGGAAACCGTTCGTAGTGTAATTTCTGCCTTTAAAAAGCAGGAAATCGACACCCGGAAAGATCTCACGGAAGAAGAAATTCTTACCCTTGTCAGTCGCGAAGTCAAAAAAAGAAAAGAAGCTGCGACCCTTTACGAACAAGGGAATCGCCCTGAGTTGAAAGACAAAGAACTTCAGGAAATGGAAATATTGCAATCCTACTTACCCGAACAGGTTTCGGAAGAAGATTTGCGCCGCCGCATTCAGGAAGTGATTGTCGAAACCGGTGCGGAAGGTATGAAAGATTTTGGAAAGATAATGAAAACCCTGGTTCCTGAGTTTAAAGGCAAAGCCGACAATGCCCAGATCAAGAAATTGGCAAACGAGTATTTGAACTAACTTAATTATTATCCTGCATCTTTTCTAATTAAAGATGCCTGATGGATCACTGAAATATTGAAATACTCTATTCCCGACAGTGTCATTGATGAAGTGAGAGAGCGCACCGATATTGTGGAAGCGGTTTCGCAGTCTGTGGCTCTTAAAAAAGTCGGCAACAATTTTAAGGGCCTTTGTCCTTTCCATTCAGAAAAGACACCTTCGTTCACCGTCAGTCCTGAAAAGCGCATTTACCACTGTTTCGGCTGTGGTGCAGGTGGCAACGTGTTTAAATTTGTAATGGAAACTCAAAGCATTTCGTTTGTCGATGCTGTTCGACAATTAGCCGAGAAAGCAGGCGTTACTACCCCTAGCCGCGATGCAGGCAACTTTAACGACCCTCAATATAAAGAACGCGAAGCTTTAAAAAGCACAAACGAACTTGCGGCGACCTATTTCCACACTCTCTTCAACGATGCAGAGGCGGGGTTAGCGGCTCGGGACTATTTAAAGAGCCGCCACTTTACGGGTGAGGTGCTGGATAAATATCAAATCGGTTGGGCGGCTCCTGGTTGGCGTGGGTTGGTTACGCATTTCCAACAAAAAGGAAATCTTTCGCGAGAAATTGTTTTAAAATCGGGCCTCGTCATTGAAAAAGAAGATGGCTCTAATACCTACGACCGTTTTCGAGGTCGAGTGATTTTCCCTATCAAAGATCCTCATGGTTATGTCATTGGTTTTGGCGGTCGCAGTATTGTTGGAGGCGAAAACCCCAAATACCTGAATTCTCCAGAAACTCCGCTCTACCAAAAAAGTCAGGTTCTTTTCGGCATGGACGTAGCGCGTCAAGCGATTCGCAAAAAAGATCAGGCAATTTTAGTCGAAGGCTATCTCGACCAGATACGAGCCACCCAATATGGGATTTTAAACACCGTCGCTACTTGCGGAACGGCTTTGACCTCCAGGCAAGCGGGAATGCTGAGAAACTATGCCAGCTCTGTAGTTCTGGTATTCGATTCCGACAATGCAGGTCGTGCCGCCGCCGATAAAGGATTCAATATTCTACATGAAAAAGGACTTCAGGTGAAAACCGTCTTTCTGCCGGAAGGGCAAGACCCAGACTCGTATATCCAGGAAAATGGAGCCGAAAAATTTCTGAAAAAAATTAAAACCGCTAAGCCCTATTTGGAATCTTATATTGATAGGGTTGTCGCAGGGAAAAATGGAAATTCCCCGGCTGAACAGGTAAAAATGGCAAACCAAATATTGCCTATGCTCAGGAAAGTCCATCATCTCGTTGAACGAACTGGTTTGATGGAATATTTCGTAGGTGAAGCAAAAATTGACAATGCCTCATGTTTAAAAGAATTAAAAAACATATTTTCACAAAACCAGTCCAAAGTTGAAGTCTTGGAAGCTGAAACGGTTCCGCTTTTAAACCTAGAAAGACATTTAGTTCATCTAATTCTTTCCGATAAGGAAACCGCTCGAGGAGTTTTTGAAGCTATAAATCTGGAAGACTTTTCAAATCCGGCACTAAGGTCTATTGCGATAACCTGCTCGCAGACGGACGATGAAGATATTGAAATCGACAAACTCATCGATCAGACCGATGACCCAGAAATCAAGAGTCTATTAACTCAGTTTGGGCTTGAACCTATAGAGTTTGATTCTCCTGAAAAAACCGTTTCGGATTGTGTCACTAAATTTAATAACGTTCACATCAAATCGAAAATAAAAATTGTCAAACAGCAAAGAAACGAAGCTGAAATGGCCGGCCAGGTAGAAAAGTCGCGCGAACTTCAAAATAAACTTCGTGAAATGCAATTAGCGTTAACCCATTAATACCGTTTTACTATTCAACAACCGCTTCGCGTAAGAGGAGAAATTGTCCAGATGGCCACAATGGAAAAATTGACTCATGTTTCTGAAATAAATCAATTGGTTTCACAAGGCAAAGAAAAAGGTTACCTGACTTACGAGGAAGTCAACGATGTCTTACCTTCCGATGTCGTCACCCCGGAACAAATTGACGACCTCATGGCTCTTTTCGCTGAAAATGAAATCGCCATCGTTGACACCTCTACAAAAGGAGAAAAAATTGCCGCCGCAAAGGGGGATAAAAAAGAAGGTGCGGATGAAGATGTAGCAACAGCGAAGTCCGATTCCGTTTCTATCGATGACCCTGTCCGATTATACCTCCGTGAAATGGGGACTATTTCCCTTCTCACCCGAAAAGGTGAAGTGGAAATCGCGAAACGAATTGAAGCCGGTCAAGATGAAGTCCTTGCCGCGGTTGCTAATTGCGGAGTGACCATTCGCGAGTTCCTATCTCTGACCGAACAGGTTAAGAATGGAGAACTTCAGATTTTCAAAATCATACAAGCAACTGAACCCGAAGAGGGCAAAGAAGCGATGCAAAAAAAGGAAATCAAAAACCTTCAGAAACGAGTAAAAGCACTTAAAGCCGATTCAACAAAACTGGAAAAGCTTCGCGAAAAAATAGAAGGTGGAAAACTATCAGAAAAAATGCTCGCAAAAACCACCGACCAGTCGGAAAAGCAGCAAAAAGTAGTTGAAAAGATGATTACCGGTCTCGGTCTTTCTAACGATGTAATGGATGAAACCATTGAAAAAATCTACGGGATAGCCGCAGAGTTCCGAGAAGCAGGTAACCAGGAACGCTTGATCGAAAGACAACTGAAAATGTCGCTGGCAGGGGTAAAAAAACTCGCGAAAAACTGGACCAAACAAAAAAGCGTAAAACTACCCATCGGCAAAGTCGTCACCCGCGCCCAGCACGATGCTTTCATTAAGCAGATTCAGGGAGGTCGGCGCAAAATCAAAAAAATTGAGAAAGACACGCAAACCACTAAAGACAACTTGCTGGCAACTGTTCGTTCAATTGCTCGTGGAAGGGTAAAAGAGAAAACAGCGAAACGAGAACTGGCAGAGGCAAACTTGCGTCTGGTGGTCAGTATCGCTAAAAAGTATACTAGCCGCGGCCTGCAGTTTTTGGATCTGATTCAGGAAGGCAACATTGGCCTTATGAAAGCGGTTGATAAATTTGAATACCAGCGCGGATATAAATTTTCAACCTACGCCACATGGTGGATTCGGCAAGCTATCACACGGGCTATTGCAGATCAGGCAAGAACCATCCGTATTCCTGTGCATATGATCGAAACTATTAATAAGCTCATTCGGGTATCCCGGCATCTCGTCCAAGAACTGGGAAGAGAACCTACTCCTGATGAGATCGCTATCAAAATGAGTCTGCCCGTCGACAAGGTGCGCAAGGTGCTGAAAATCGCCAAAGAGCCGATTTCATTGGAAACACCTATTGGCGAAGAAGAAAACAGCCATCTTGGCGATTTCATCGAAGATAAAAAAGTCCTATCGCCTATCGATTCAGTAGTCAAGAGAGACCTCAAAGATCAGACCTTGAGTGTTCTGTCCACCCTGGCATCCAGAGAAGAACGTGTGCTACGCAAGCGTTTTGGGATAGGTATGGACTCTGAACACACACTCGAAGAAGTCGGGCAGGACTTTGCGGTCACTCGCGAACGAATCCGCCAGATTGAGGCCAAGGCCCTGCGCAAACTACGCCACCCGAGTCGCAGTAAAAAGTTGCGTAGTTTTATCGAAAGCTGATTACGGTGCGGGCCTATAGCTCAGTTGGTAGAGCCCCCGGCTCATAACCGGGTGGTCAGAGGTTCGAACCCTCTTGGGCCCACTCTCAATAAAAGGACTTACGACTTCGGACGTAAGTCCTTTTTTTATTGTAGGAAATATTTTTATAAAAAAATTAGATTTTTAGGGGGGACTTTACTTTGCCTTCAAAACTTTTACTGGATAAAGGTTTGACTATGTAGTCACGGATTCCCAATTTCAATGCTTCAACCACTCTTTCTTTGGAGTCTCCCACGGTCACCATCAGGAAGGGAATATCTTGCAGGTCTACTTCCTTTTTTAACCGCCTTGTAAAATTCCAGCCTATCCCATAATCGGCATATGCCAGT
>CALJGH010000258.1 GCA_938073925.1 uncultured Nitrospinaceae bacterium | reverse complement strand
ATTAACAATGGTTCTGCCCATTCCATCAATAAGCTTCGGTCGCGATGTTTCGGATGTTGGAGTCATAGTTTAAGCCTTCAGCCGTTAGTGATTCGTGTTATTTTAGTCCTTCAGAAATTGAGCACTGTTTATCGTTAAAGTATATCTAAATTATAGCTTTTTTATTCTGCGAATGTATAGAATTTGTTTGGACGGTCCATTTGCCCTAAATGTACCCAGATATTATGTAGGCTCTGCTTTTGCTTATTTCTACCTTGTTGACTGGATTATTATACGAAATATGGAAAATTAAAGAACTTTCAGTCACGGATAGCATCTAAAAATTGTGGCAAGGACGTAATTTGATATATAATTAGGAGTGAAATCAATATCTGGATGATTTCTTTTTCGAAGTACTTTAATTGTTAATTTATAAGGATTTATGTTGTGACCGTCGCCGAAGAAAAATTTTCCGCAAAGTTTGAGGAAGTGGCTGCAAATATAAAACATCGTGGTGCATATTATCTGGAGGATGCTAAGGAAAAAGGCATGGCTCTGGTAGAAGCTAAGTTCAAAGATACTAAGTTGTACTGGCTGGCAGATATGAAGGAAGATCGCATTTTCAGCGCGCGATTTTTTGCCTACGGCGGGAAAGTGTCATTGGTAATTGGAGAAACCTTGTGCTCTATGGTGGAAGGTCTTACCATCGATGAAGCAAGTTCGCTTTTAAAGACTGATGTGGAAACCAAGCTCCGCGACAATCCAGATGTGGCATCTGTACCTGAATCGAAACAAAAAGCATTTGATACCGTTGAGGAATTGCTGAAAGCGGTAAAAGAACAGTATCCAGCGGCGAAGGGAGTTGCTGTGGCTAGTGCATCCATCAAAAAAGAAGATTTCAAGTCGACCACTGAATTGAATATGGTTGCCCAGGCGTGGCTGGGGTTGACTCTGGAAGAGCAAAAAGAGCAGATAGAGTTGGTTCTGGATGAGCATATTCGCCCGGCACTTATGAACGATGGGGGTAATGTCCAATTATTGGATGTAACCGATGGCGAAAAAGTGCTGGTTCAATATCAAGGTGCCTGCGGCAGTTGCGGGTCTTCCCTTGGGGCGACTTTGTCTTTTATGGAATCAACATTACGCAAACATATTTACAACGATATTAACGTTGTTCCACAGGTGTAACCTGGAGAAATAAAATGAGTGACGAACAAAATTCCGTCTCCGATTTGCTGGAAGACAATCAATATAAATATGGATTCACGACAGATGTAGAATCTGAAACCTTTGCCAAGGGTCTCAACGAAGATGTTGTGCGTGCCATTTCAAAAAAGAAAAATGAGCCTGAGTTCATGCTCAATTTCCGACTCAAAGCGTTCGCGAAATGGAAAACCATGAAAGAACCGGCGTGGCCGAATGTGCATTACCCGTCTATCGACTTTCAGAATATTTCCTACTACTCCGCGCCAAAAAAGAAGAAAGTACTTGAAAGTTTGGATGAAGTTGACCCGGAAGTCATGCGTACGTTTGAAAAACTGGGAATACCTCTAGATGAGCAGAAAAAACTGGCTAACGTAGCCGTTGATGCTGTTTTTGACAGTGTTAGCGTTGCTACCACTCATAAGAAAAAATTAATGGAGCAAGGAATCATTTTCTGCCCCATCTCAGAAGCTCTTCAGGATTACCCTGAGTTGGTTGAAGAATATCTCGGTACGGTTGTTCCGGTGGGTGACAATTATTACGCAGCTCTCAATAGTGCGGTGTTCACCGATGGTTCGTTCGTCTATATTCCACCGGACACCATCAGCCCAATGGAAATTTCTACCTATTTCCGTATCAACACCGAAGAAACCGGGCAATTCGAGCGTACGCTTATTATCTGCGCTGAAAACAGTTATGTGTCTTATCTGGAAGGGTGTACTGCGCCACAATTTGACACCAACCAGCTGCACGCAGCAGTTGTGGAATTGGTAACCATGGACAACGCTGAAATTAAATACAGCACCGTGCAAAACTGGTACGCAGGCGATAAAGAAACCGGTAAAGGCGGTATTTATAATTTCGTGACGAAACGTGGAAAATGTGCTGGTGATAATTCTAAGATTTCGTGGACTCAAGTTGAAACGGGGTCTGCAATCACATGGAAATATCCCAGTTGTATTTTGCAGGGAGACAATTCCAGTGGAGAATTTTACTCTGTCGCTCTTACCAATGGACATATGCAGGCTGACACTGGAACCAAAATGATTCACATTGGTAAAAACACGCGTTCCAGTATTATATCGAAGGGCATTTCGGCAGACCACTCCAGCAACAGTTACCGAGGCCAGGTAAGGATTGGGAAAAATGCCACTAATGCAAGAAACTACAGCCAATGCGACAGCATGCTGGTGGGCGATAAAAGTAGTGCACATACTTTCCCTTATATAGAAACGGCCAATAGCTCGGTGCAGGTGGAGCATGAAGCTGCGACCTCAAAGATCAGTGAGGATCAATTGTTCTATTTCGAGTCAAGAGGGGTTTCCAGGGAAAATGCAATCGAAGCGGTCATCAGTGGATTCTGCAAAGATGTTTTCAAACAGTTGCCCATGGAGTTCGCCGTTGAAGCGCAGAAACTGTTGACTCTCAAACTGGAAGATAGTGTGGGTTGATCAGGGCTACTGCGGGAGTACTAGAAAATTGATAGTGAAAAAGGTTGATAGTTTTATTTTAAAGATATCGACCTTTCCCCACCGGGCGTGGCCCGGTTTTTTTATTTGTTTATTTAGAGGGATAGATTGAATGCTCGAAATTAAAGATTTACATGCAGGGGTTGACGGAACTGAAATTGTAAAAGGCATTTCTCTTTCCGTAAATAAGGGTGAAGTTCACGCCATTATGGGGCCTAATGGATCAGGAAAAAGTACCTTGGCCAAAATACTTTCAGGTCACCCGGCGTATGAAGCTACATCAGGAGAAATAATTTTTGATGGTAAGAATCTTCTGGAAATGGATGCGGAGGAAAGATCGCTGGCAGGTGTTTTTATGGGATTCCAATATCCTGTCGAAGTTCCAGGTGTGAACAACGCCGAGTTTTTGCGAATGGCGCACAATGCTAGAAGGGTTAAGGCTGGGGAGGAAGAAGTTGATCCGCTTGACTTTGATGAGCTTCTTTCTGAAAAAATGAAAATGCTTGGAATGGAAAAAAAATATAAAGAGAGAAATCTCAACGATGGATTTTCGGGTGGTGAGAAAAAGAAAAACGAGATACTGCAAATGGCCATTCTGGAGCCCAAGCTTTCTTTGTTGGATGAAACCGATTCTGGACTGGACATCGATGCATTGCGTATTGTTTCCGAAGGAGTCAACAAACTTCGCAGTGAAAATAACGCGCTCATTTTAATCACTCACTACCAACGTTTATTGGATTATATAAAACCCGATTTTGTTCATGTGCTTAGTCAAGGCAAGATCGTAAAATCGGGAGATAAAGCTTTGGCAATTGAACTCGAATCCCAGGGATATGACTGGGTGACGACGGCAGATTAAGGGAAAATATGTCTGAAACAATCGTAGAATCGACAGAAGAGACAGCTTTTCTTGATCTTCACAAAAAGTTCGTGGAAGAAAATAAGTCAAGCTCTGCTTTGTCCGCAATCCATGAGTCGGCTTTGAGCCGATTTGAAATGCTGGGCTTCCCGCATTCAAAACATGAAATGTACACCTATGTGAATACCAAGAAGCTGGCCGCCACTACGTTTGCGGTTTCTAATCCTTCTGCAAAAATTGATCTTATAGAAAAGCATATTTATTCGGGCTGTGAAAACAGTTGTCTTGTTTTTGTCAATGGTGTGCTGGATCGGTCTCTTTCCAAATTGAAGGACATAGAATCATCGGTGAAAATCTCTTCCCTCGAAGAGAAGAGTGATACCGATACTCTATTGGAGTCCGTTGAAAATGAGAACGATGTGTTTGCTTGTCTTACAAATGCGTTTTGTTCTGACGTAACGGTTGTGGAGGTTCCTGATAAGGGTCAAGTGGCCGTTCCCATTCAGGCTTTGTTTGTTTCTACGGGAAACACCTCTCTACCTGAAATGCATTCCCCACGATTGTTATGGAAGGTTGGAAAACTTGCCGAAGTAAAAGTGATTGAAAAGTTTGTCGGGATGCAGGAAGGTTATTTCACCAATATGGTCGAAGACTGGAGAGTAGCAGAAGGGGCAGGAGTGGTTTTGACTCAGGTGCAGTCTGATCCCTTCGGTGCGTGGAATTTCCACAAAACCCGCGTACATATTAAGCGCAATGCTAGGTTTCATTCCGCCAATGCTTCTTCAGGATCGGTTCTCGTACACAATCATTTTGAAGTGCGACTAGAAGAAGAGGGCGCCGAAGTGATTCTAAATGGTGTTAGCGTGCTCAAAGGAAAAGAACAGGTGCATAATTTTATTCGCATTCATCACGAAGCACCGCAATGTATCAGTCACCAACATTTTAAAAACGTGATCAACGATGAAGGCCGTTCAAGTTTTGATGGCACTGTCATAGTTAATCAGGGTGCACAGTTGACCAGCGCGAATCAGTTGATCAACAACCTGATGCTGTCTGATGATTGTCACGCAGATAACAAACCCAATCTGATGATTTTTGCCGATGATGTGAAGTGTGCACATGGTGCGACCATCGGGCAGATTGACGAAGATCAATTGTTCTATCTACAAACACGAGGGTTGTCGAAAAAGTTCGCCAAAGAACTGCTTACAAGAAGCTTTGCTGAAAGTATTGTTCAGACTATTCAATTTTCCGAAGTGGTAAAAGAGCTGAGCAATACGTTGCTTAAGAAACTAGAGGTAGAGAATGTCTGATTCTAATACGGCTGTAAAAGGTAATGCTGTTTTCGATGTCGAAAAAATACGTAAGGATTTCCCCATCTTGTCTCAAAACGTGCGCGGAAAACCTTTAATCTATCTTGATAATGGAGCCACTACGCACAAGCCGCAGAGGGTGATTGATCGTGTGAGTCAATTCGATGCTGAAAAATATG
>CALJGH010000257.1 GCA_938073925.1 uncultured Nitrospinaceae bacterium | reverse complement strand
GGCGGCCTCCAAGGTCTGCTGTACCAATATCTTCTCGTGCAGAAAGCCGACTCCATACAGTCCCAACAAAAGAACCGACCATATTTTGAGTAGCAACTCCCTTGTTTCTTCAATCTGATAGCTAGACACTGCAGGTTTTCCTCTATTTATTAAATTAATTTGCACCCCGGAAACCTGAAAATCATCTAATAGTTACTTTATTATATAGGTGTGTATAAACCTAGATATTTGGGTTGGGTTGGGGGAAGTTTTCCCAAGCTGTAGCTTATAGTATAATTCTACCTGAATATCAATCACTCTCTTACATTTTCTTATCGAAAGCCCGTGCTTTCGTCGACGGGTCATTCGGACAAACTTAGTTTTTTTTCAATTTTTAACTTTTATCAAGAGGAAAACAAACCATGGCAATAAGATTAGGAGACATCGCGCCGGACTTTACGGCAGACAGTAGCGAAGGCACCATCGAATTTCATAAATACCTTGGAGACGGATGGGGAGTTTTATTTTCACATCCCAAAGATTACACACCGGTTTGCACAACCGAACTGGGCCGTGTTGCAAGCTTGAAAAGTGAGTTCGACAAACGCAACGTAAAAGTTATCGCATTGAGCGTAGATCCCGTTGACTCTCATAAAGGATGGATCAATGACATCAACGAGACGCAAAATTGTTCAGTCAATTACCCCATCATTGCTGATCCCGAAAAAAAGGTTTCAGAAATGTATGACATGATTCATCCCAACGCTTTAAACAACCTGACGGTTCGTTCCGTGTTCATTATTGGTCCGGATAAAACAGTGAAGCTCACACTCACTTATCCTGCATCCACGGGAAGAAACTTTGACGAGATACTGCGCGTTATCGATTCGCTCCAGCTCACTGCCAATTACCAAGTTGCAACTCCCGTTGACTGGAAACATGGCGACGACTGCGTGGTGGTGCCGGCGATCAAAACCGAAGATATTCCGGCAAAATTTCCAAAGGGACATAAGGTCATCAAGCCTTATTTGCGCACCACACCACAGCCGGACTTATAAACTTTTCCCACAGCCTGTGCGGGCGGCGGACACCGCCTGCACCGGACTTTCTTATTTACTTCCAATGGAACTAAACAAAGCTTTAGGTCAGATTTCCTCCCTCATCAAGTTATTGACTGACCGGGATGAGTTTGTCAGGAGCCGCGTTCGCGATCAACTAGTCGAGTTGGGTGAAGATGCCCTACCCTTTTTGGATATAGCCACCCGCGGCGATGATGATGCTTTACGCATCCAGGCTAATGCGGTGATCCAGAATATTCTGCCGCAAAAACTTGCTGAAAAGTTCAGGCAACTTGCACAAAAAGGATTAGGACAAGACATAGATCTGGAAACCGGAATGATGCTGATCATGGAATTCGGCTACCCAGATTCGAACCCCGAAGAATGCCGCCAACAGCTCGATGATCTAGCCCAAAACTTCGCTGAAACTTTAAATCCAGAAGCCGAACCATCCGAAATCGTTTCCGCCTTCACCCATTTTCTTTTCCAGCAAAAAGGATTCAAAGGCAACAAAGACAATTACCAAAATCCAGACAATAGCTTCATCAATAAAGTTTTGGATAATCAAAGGGGGTTACCCATTACTCTTTCAGCAATATGTGTTTTGCTCGCGAAGCGATTGAATTTACCAATCGTTGGTGTAGGAATGCCCGGTCACTATATTGTAAAATACAGCCTGCCTATAGAACCGATCTATTTTGATCCTTTCCATCAAGGTCGTCTGTTAACTAAAAAAGAATGCATTCAGATTGTTGAGCAATTCGGTCATTCTTTTGAAGAACATTTTTTATCACAAGCAACACAACGAGAAACCCTTATCCGCATGCTCAACAACCTGGTACAGGTTTATAAAAATTCCAACGAAACAAAAAAGGCTGACACACTCGCTGAATATATAAAAATTCTGCTGAATCCCTCCAGGAACCAGCAATCGGAAAGAACCCGTTAAATAACTTCTCATGTCAAAACTTGTTCTTATAACAGGAGCCGGTACAGGAATCGGTCGCAACATCGCTGAAACCCTTGCAAATCAAGGGAATTCCATCATTCTCTGTGGTCGCAATCTCGACAAGCTGGAAGAAACAAAATCGAACCTGCGAAATCCTTCCAGCCATTCAACTCATTCCTGCGATATACGCAAAGTCGGGGATGTGCAATCTGTTTTAGAAAAAAACAATGTGAAATCTTTATACGGACTGGTAGCCAATGCTGGGATCGGCGGTGAAAACATTTACGGAGAAAATGACCGCTGGCGAGAAGTTATCGATACTAATCTGACCGGAACTTATCAAACAGTGCAAGAATGCCTGCCTTACCTTAAAAAAGATCCCGCGCCTTTTAAAAAAGTGGTGATCCTTTCATCCATTCTCGCAAGGCTCGGCGTGCCGGGCTATTCAGCATACTGCGCTTCTAAGGCGGGGTTACTCGGGCTTACCCGATCCTTTGCTGCCGAGTACAGTGGCGATAAAATCCTAGTCAACGCACTTTGTCCCGGCTGGGTCAACACCGAGATGGCTCAGGCAGGGATAGAAGGTTTTGCGGACGCATTAAAAGTCACAAAAGAACAAGCCTATCAGGAAGCGATGAAGCAGGTGCCACTGGGTAAAATGTCTGAACCGGAGGAAATCGCGCAGTTCATCGGCTACCTGCTATCCGAACAACAAACCTCGTTGACGGGACAAACCATAGACATCAATAACGGCGCCCTCATGCCATAGTGGCGAGCCGCCCCTGGCAACAGATCAATACCTTAGATTTTTAACTCTTTTGGTACACTTTAGTCTGACGTTAAAGAGTTATATGGCCTCAACACCATCTATCCATTTTCTGTGCAAGATGATGTGAGTCATCCGGTTTCGTTTTATGGTGCCACCAAGGTGTCCAATGAATTGATGGCTCACTCCTATTCGCATTTAAATAAATCCCAACCACGGGCCTTAGGTTTTTCATCGTATATGGTCCCTGGGGACGTCCGGATATGTCGCCATTCCTTTTCACTAGCAATATACTGGCCTCAAAGCCTATCGATGTTTACAATCATGGCAATATGGAAAGAGATTTCACCTACATCGATGACATCGTAGAAGGAGTTGTTAGCGTTGTAAAAAAGCACCTGAACCTGACCTTGACTGGAAAGGCGACAATCCAAACCCTGCTCCTTCGTCAGCCCCCTAACGGCTATACAATATTGGATCTAATTCACCAGTAAAATTGATGGATTACATTCGAGGGATTTAAAAAATATTGGGATGAAAGCAAAGCTGAA
>CALJGH010000256.1 GCA_938073925.1 uncultured Nitrospinaceae bacterium | reverse complement strand
AAATTGGGAAGTCATAGGGCGCGTCTGGGAATTTTGACTGGCAGAATGGTAGTTAAGTTGCATTCTCCTGACGAAGTGGAGAAATTTTTGAGGACGAATAAAAAAATATATTTGGTTATTAAAGAATCAGATTGGAAAAAGGATTTCTCAAAAACAAATATGAAAATCATAAAAAAAGATCAAATTGGGATTAAACCTAGAATTGAATCAAACAAAATTATAGGTTTATTTGATACAGAAAAACTAGGAAAGATTTTAAGTTCTACTGAGACTCTTTATTTTATGAGCAATAAATAAGGCTCTATTTAACGTTGGGTATTTTCATGCTAGAAAAATTATACTTGACGAAATCCCTATTGTGAGATGAGGTGAAAAATGCATATTTCGAGTTAGCCTGGATCAAATAGAAAGCTTCTGGCATCTTGGATTTTAAAGAATTAAATTGAACTGAATTAGATAGCCACATTTTTTTAGGATTGTTTTGTAGCTGTTTTAGTAATTCTTCCGTTTCTTTGATAGGGTTCTCTAAGCCTCTGTCTGAGTAAAACAGAATTGCATGTTTTGGGTTCCAAAAAGAAAGTCTGAAGTTTCCGAGTTTGATATTTTCTGGAATATTGAGCTTGATTATCGAGGCTAACTGGCGAACTTCTTTGCTGCTTTCTCCTAAAGTTACTTTGGCTTGGAAAGGAGTGGCATTCACAAACAATGCTGTCAGGCAAACAATTCCGGCCAAGCTGCTGATCAATTGATCTTTCCTGCGAGAATCAAGCCAGTCATAAAATGTTTTCGCGGCAATGATTGCCAGTGCAGGGAAAATCATTAAGACATAGCGGATGGTATGATTTTTACTTGTACTCATGACCATAAATACCAAAGTGGGCCATAAAAAAAGCAAAAGTGAATTTCCGTCTTTTTCAATGAATCCACGTTTCCCGAATTTATATAACCCTATCAGCGCAAAAGGAAGCCAGGGCCAGTAATTTCTTAAAAAATCTTCAGCATATCCTAGGAAATTATATGGATGTATATTTTCTCCAAAGCCTCTATTAAAAATTAAAACCCCAAAATGAGAATCGATAAAGCTTTGACCGAATTGTAACCAACTGATCAAGTGCCAACTGAATCCCAAACCCAACGCAATTAAGATTCCTGTGACTAATAATGGATTAACCATTTCCTTCCATTGGCGGCTGAAAACCAGGTGGAAAAATGCAATCGCTAACGGGAAGATGCCCAAGACACTTTTTGATAAAATTCCTCCTGCGGTGGCGAGGCCAAAAAGCAGATACCACGGCTTGTGATTTTTTGCTTTGATAAATGCGAATAAAGCAAGCGTAACAAAAAATGCTAAAGGGATATCGACCATTGCCCTGCGCGATGAATCGATGAATATTCCGGGGAAAAGTAAAATCAGCGATGCAACGAAAGCAATCCAGGAGTCTTTGTATAAATGGTCCGCCAATCG
The DNA here is from genome assembly GCA_938073925.1 of uncultured Nitrospinaceae bacterium. GTDB lineage: Bacteria > Nitrospinota > Nitrospinia > Nitrospinales > VA-1 > UBA8687. Next base: position 2,880 of record CALJGH010000256.1, on the reverse strand, counting down.
ATATGTCAAAACTATAATTCCTGTTCCAAATAATCCGGAGAAAAAAACGGCAGAAAAACTGGATACTCCAAATATGCCGTATGCCAGAGCCATAAGCCAGAAAGGGAGGGGAGGGTTCTCAAAAGAAGGTGTCCCGCCATGAGTGACTATCCAGAGATTGCCGGATTCATAAATTTCCTTTGCTTTCTGGGCATAAAAGGCATCATCAAAATTAGTAATACCCGTATTCAATTGACGACCGAGCATGATTAGGAGAGATAAAAAAACGAGAAAATATATTTGGAATGTTTTGTTGTTTAGTATGGCGCTCAATATTTTTTATCCGGTTTAAATCGTGAGGTGAGATATTAGTTGAAAAAGAGATTCAAAATGCAGAATTTAAAGATACTGATTTAATTTTTTTTTCTCTTCATCGTTCAGGTTGGGACTATATAAAAACCCGAAGGTTTCTAACCGCCAGACCAGTGCATCCAGCCCTTTTAACATATTAAACCAGTAGAACATGGCTTGGAAAAAGGATTTTGGGTTTAAATCATTTTTGCAGAAAATGAATTCAATCAATTGTTTGCGTGAATGGCGAATAAGCTCGCGGTTTCCACGGGCTTTGATTATTTTGTAAAGAGTGAACAGGTTTTGGAGTTTTTGCAACATCAAAGTATGGAGAGAATAGTCATTGAAATTAAATCCAGTAGTCAAATTTTATACTAAGAGTTTATTGAAGTAAAGGAAGCGGTTAAAATGTTCCATTATGTTAGTATTCCTATAAAAACCATTAATATATGATTTCCCCAGACATGAAACCTGAAGAACTAAGTGCTATAGCTTGTGAAAAAATTAATCAGGGCACTGACCTTGTACGCGAGCATTTAAAATATTTGGAAATGATGGTCAGGATTGACAGCCGAAGTTTTGGTGTGAATGAATTTAAAGGCGATAGAATCGTTCCCACCGATATGAAAGAAATTCTTGAATGCGCGAAAAGTTACCTGACCCGGATAGGGTTGTCCAGAGTCTCTATAAACGATTCTAGGGGTAAATATCCGTTCCCTATTCTCATGGCAGAGATCCATGTAGCGGAAGAAAAACCAACACTTCTTTTTTATGCGCACTTGGACAAACAACCCTATATGGATAATGAAAAATTTGAGAAATGGGGTGGCACTCCACCGACGGAGTTGAGGTGGAACGCAGACAGGTCTCGCGCTTACGGAAGAGGAGCGGCGGATGACTTGAGCGGTGTTGTTTCTATTGGAATGGCCATCGATGCACTCATGCAAACTGTTGAGCCTTCCGGGCTCCCATGTAATATAAAAGTAATTTTTGAAACCGAGGAGGAGAGCGGTTCTCATAGTTTGATCGATCAGATCAATGAAAATAAAGCATTTTTTTCGAATATTGATTGCGTTGTTATTACTGATGTGGTCAATCCAGCCCAAGGTGTGCCGGGTCTGACAACTTCCTTACGAGGAATCATTCAAATGGAAGTTGTTGTTGAGAAGGAATCTGTAAATGTGTCGATTGATGAGCAAACCGCATTATACAAACTACTTTCTAAACTGATTCAGGACGATCATTCGCTGGCTATCCAGGAGATTTCCAGTTCCGACCAACCCGTCACTGAGGACGAGAGAAAAGGATATTCCTTCGTCCCCACGTCCTTAGCGGCACTCAGGGCAAACGCAGGTGTATTACCGGGAACTCGTCTTACGGTGTCTGAGGATATATCCTCCATTCTGGTTGCGCAGTTACGCACCTCTTTTGCAAATGTTCGTCCAGGTCATCGCATATCAGGGAGCGTTATTTTTGGAACTGCCGGGGCACGCTTGATTTTCCCGGGGACCGATGATTCAATTAATCTGGCTAAACAGGTAGAGCTTATTATTAAAAAAATAAACCCGTTCAATCTAAATTTAAAGGTGGATGCCGTTAGTGGTTCATCGACTACCCTTGATCTGGTCGTGCAGTCGGCATCCAAGGACCCGCATTCAGGTGTCAATGGGGGCCCCGTTCCAATTGCAGAAATTCAGTTAGCGCGAATGATCGATCATTTGATATCTGTCGATGGAGTTCTGCACCCTGACTTGCAAAAGTTTGCTACCGATAATTTGGTAAAAATCCAATCGCTTTTTGTAGATCAAGGATTAGAACCCCATCCCTATGAAGATCTATCGGCAAAGGCATTTGTCGAAATTCGTCTGGCTCCGGGAAATAAGGACCATTCTGCTATCAAAAAACTCAAAAACTTTCTTTCACAAAATATTGCTCCAGGCTTTAGTCTGAAAATTAAAGAAGATAAAGGAGCTTCACCCTGGATGACCGGAATTTCGCATCCTGTTTTTCCTTTGATCCTCGAATCGCTCGAAAAAGGGTTCAATCAGAAAGCTTGTCTATATGGTTGTGGGGGTACAATCCCATTCGTTGAAAAATTGATGCAGGCATTGGGAGACGTGCAACCTCTTTGTTTGGGCGCTTATGATTCGGATGCGAAAATGCATGAGCCAGGAGAAAGTTTGTCGATTCCAGATTTATTGGGCTGCACACGATCCATCATCCACTTGGTTTCCAGGGTCAATGAGGCGTACCCATCTTCATAAATGCTTCAAATTATTAGAGATTTATTTTGGGCTAAAAAACATGATTTCATTTGATTGGCAATAGGTTTGTAATCACTTTCATCCTGTCAGATGAGATGCTCGACTGCTTCTCCCTCAAGCGCAATTAACCATTGCCTCAAGTTTTTGATTTTTGTTGAGAGGAATTTTCTGTTTGTAATATATTAGGTTACGGTGGGCGCAGAAACGGAAAAGGGGGATTTCAGAGAAATCGATATCAGCTTCCTTAACTACAAAAAGATCCTATAAAAAAGCAGTGAGTGCTTTT
>CALJGH010000255.1 GCA_938073925.1 uncultured Nitrospinaceae bacterium | reverse complement strand
GCGAATGTGATGGAAATTCCCAAGTTGGAAAAGATCACCATTAACATGGGGCTGGGTGAAGCATTGCAGAATTCCAAGCTGATAGAGTCGGGAGTCGAGCAGTTGAAGATTATTACAGGCCAAATGCCGGTGGTGACCAAGGCTAAAAAATCCATCTCCAACTTTAAGTTGCGAGAAGGGGTTCCGATTGGTGTGAAGGTAACCATGCGCGGCAACCGGATGTATGAGTTTTGGGAGAGGCTGGTTTGTTTTTCGCTTCCCAGGGTACGCGATTTTAAAGGATTGCCGCCGAAAGCGTTTGACGGGCGCGGAAATTATACAATTGGATTGAAAGAGCAGTTGATCTTTCCTGAAATCGATTTCGATAAGATTGAGAAGGTCAAGGGAATGAATATTACAATCACAACCTCTGCTAAAAATGATGAACAGGGTAGATGTTTGCTGACTCATATGGGGCTTCCCCTAAGAAAGTAAGGTATGGCAAGAAAATCATTAGTTGCAAAGCAAAAAAGAGTGCCGAAGTTTACAGTGCGCGGATACAGTCGATGTAACATCTGTGGGCGGCCACGGGCTTTCCTTAGAAAATTCGGAATGTGTCGCATTTGTTTTCGTGAGAGAGCGTTGCGGGGTGAGATTCCAGGTGTTACGAAGTCCAGTTGGTAGCTGATTCTGGTAAGTATTTTTTAACCGCAGTTTTTTTTAGATAAAATTTTATATCCTGCCTCCTTGCGGCAGGGTTGTTGTGTTAATTTTTTTTGGAGTATCCTTGTAATATGATGACCGATCCTATAGCCGATTTGTTCACCCGTATCCGAAATGGGCAGATGGTGCGACATCCGCGAGTGGATGTTCCTGGCTCTAAAATGAAAAGCCGGATTGTGGAAATTTTAAAGGATGAGGGTTACATTAAAAATTTCCGTCTTTACGAGGATGGTAGGCAGGGAATTCTCCGCGTTTATTTGAAGTATCAGAATGAAGAGCCTGTTATTCGTGGAATTAGAAGGATCAGTAAGCCGGGGCGCAGGCAATATGTAAACCGAGATACCATTCCCAAGGTTTTGAACGGATTGGGCTTGGCGATTGTTTCGACGTCATCGGGAGTTTTTACTGACGAGCAATGTCGGGAAAAAGGTGTTGGCGGGGAAGTCCTCGGATACGTTTGGTAGAAATTTAATTTTCCTGCGAATGGAAAATCATTAATGCCCGGATTCGTTGCCGGGAGTTACGGATAAAATAAGAAATGTCTCGAATAGGAAAAAAACCAGTTTCAGTGCCCTCAGGGGTAGAGTTTAAGATTAGCGGTACAAAGGTTGATGTTAAGGGGCCTAAGGGTCAGTTGTGCCGCAACTTGCATCCAAATATGAAAATTGAGTTTAAGGATAATGAGGTGACTGTAACGCGTCCGAGCGATGGTAGGCTGGATCGTTCTCTTCATGGTCTCACTCGAACCTTGATCAGTAATATGGTTCAGGGTGTTACGGAAGGTTATTCTAAACAACTCAATATTGTAGGGGTCGGTTATAAGGTTGCCTTGAAGGGTAGGGACCTTGTGCTTAACTTGGGGCATTCGCATCCTATTGATTACCCGGCTCCGAAGGGAATCGAATTTGAAGTAGATGGTAAAAAGAACACCATTATTGTTAAGGGTTCTAATAAAGAAGTGGTGGGTCAGACGGCAGCTGAGATTCGCAGTTTTCGGCCTCCAGAGCCTTATAAGGGCAAAGGTGTCATGTACTCAACAGAGAGAATTAAGCGCAAAGCCGGTAAGGCTGCGGTGGGAAAAGGATCTTAAAATGAAAACTTTAGAACGTGAACGTCTGCGATTGGCAAGAAAGAAAAGGGTCAAGCTAAAGGTGCAAGGGCATAACAATCGGCCTCGGTTGACTGTGTTTCGCAGTAGTAAACATATTTATGCGCAGATTGTGGATGATAATGAAGGTAAGACTCTGGTTTCCAGCTCGTCTATGACGAAGGGATTCAAAGAGCAGATGAAAACCGGTGGAAATTTAAAGGCTGCGGCTTTGGTCGGCGCTATGATTGGTGAGCAGGCCGCTGCTAAGGGTATTAAAGAAATTTATTGCGATAGAAATGGTTTTCATTATTCGGGACGAGTCAAAGCCCTTGCCGATGCGGTACGGGAAAAGGGAATTAAATTTTAATCCAAAAGCATCTCTAGAAATTCCAGAATTACCGGGTTAGTGGAGATACTCTAAACAAAAGTAGGAGGAAGGCTTGCGACAGAAGCAACCGGAAAACCCAACAGATTTTGTTGATAAAGTGGTCAAGATCAACCGTGTAGCCAAGGTTGTAAAAGGAGGTCGCCGGTTCAGCTTCAGTGCATTGGTCGTGGTCGGTAATCGTGATGGTAAGGTTGGCTGGGGTTTGGGTAAAGCCAACGAGGTTCCTGAGGCCATTCGTAAGGGAGTTGAAAAAGCTAAAAAAAGTTTGGTTTCAGTTAGCTTGGAAGGTTCTTCCATCCCGCACGAAGTGATTGGTGCTTATGGAGCGGGAAGGGTAATGCTGAAACCGGCATCGCGAGGAACTGGACTAATTGCAGGCGGAGCGGTTCGCGCTGTATTGGAGGCGGCAGGTGTTCGGGATATTCTCACGAAATGTCTGCGCACGAATAATCCGCATAATGTTGTTAAAGCTACAATTCAAGGGTTAATGGACCTCCGAAGTGCTAAAGATTGTGCACGAGCAAGAGGGAAACAAGTAGGTTGATCGAGGAAAAAGTATGTTGCAGTTATCTAATTTAAAAGGTCCCGCGGGCGGCAGGAAAAATAGGAAGCGCGTGGGTCGTGGAATTGGCTCGGGAACGGGTAAGACTTCCGGTAAAGGCCAAAAAGGTCAGAACAGTCGTTCTGGAGGAGGAGTTCGGCCTTGGTTTGAGGGTGGGCAGATGCCGCTTCATCGAAGGTTGCCTAAGCGTGGTTTTACGAATATCTTCAAAAAATATTATGAGCTCGTGAATGTAGAGCAGTTGGTTAAATGTGCTGGCATTGATCCTGTTACTCCTGAGGTTATGAAGGAAAAGGGATTGATAAAAAAAATCGGAGCCGTAAAAATCCTCGGTAATGGCGAGTTGAAAGAATCGCTCAACGTGCATGCGCATAAGTTCAGCGGATCGGCTCAAGCAAAAATTGAGAAGTCCGGGGGAAAGGTTGTAACCCTATAAATGGCGGCAGAAAGCTTCGGCAATATATTTCGGGTTCCTGAACTTAAAAAGAAAATTCTTTTTACGTTGGCGCTTTTGGTGGTTTATCGGATTGGGGCGCATATCCCAACGCCGGGAATCAACTCTGTAGCATTGGCAGAATTATTTGCCAGAGCGCAGGGAACTATTCTTGGGTTTTTTGATATGTTCTCCGGCGGTGCTTTAAGTCGGTTGACCATTTTTGCATTGGGTATCATGCCTTATATCAGCGCATCTATTATTTTGCAGCTGATGACAATTGTCTCGCCTTACTTGGCAAGGTTGAAAAAAGAAGGCGAGCAAGGGCAAAAGAAGATCACCCAGTACACTCGTTATGGAACGGTGTTGTTGAGTACGATTCAAGGGTCAGGAATCGCAGTAGGTTTGGAAGCCATGAAAAGTCCTGGGGGCAGCCCCATTGTGCCGGATCCGGGCTGGGATTTCAGATTGATGACGGTTCTTACTTTGACCGCTGGAACTTCTTTTCTGATGTGGTTGGGAGAGCAGATCACGGAGAGGGGAATTGGTAATGGGATTTCCCTGATTATTTTTTCCGGAATTGTTGCAGGAACACCAGCGGCAATATTTCAGTCGTTGGATTTGATGGGCACTGGTGAAATGTCTGTGCTGGTCATGCTTTTTCTTCTTATTTTAATGATCGCCGTGGTTGGAGCCATTGTGTTTACGGAAGGAGGGCAGCGGCGGATACCGATCCAATATGCAAAGCGGGTGGTGGGTCGAAAGATGATGGGCGGGCAATCTACACATTTGCCTTTGAAAGTGAATACGTCGGGGGTTATCCCACCAATTTTTGCTTCTTCGATCATTATGTTTCCGGCAACAATAGCGCAGTTTATCAGTCATCCTTGGATGCAGACGGTTTCGGCTATGCTGACACCGGGGACGATTGTTTATAGTTTGATTTTTATAGGTGCAATATTTTTCTTTTGTTATTTTTATACGGCGGTTATTTTCAACCCCGTTGATGTTGCTGACAATATGAAAAAGCACGGAGGTTATGTGCCTGGAATTCGACCGGGAAACAAAACGTCAGAGTATATTGATACGATTCTCTCAAGGCTTACTTTTTACGGAGCGTTGTATTTGTCTTTAGTCTGTATTTTGCCGGATTATTTGATAAAATACTTTAACATCCCATTTTATTTTGGTGGAACAAGCTTATTAATTGTGGTGGGAGTATCCTTGGATACTATGCAGCAAATTGAGTCCCATCTGGTTATGAGAAATTATGACGGTTTTGTCAAAAAGGGGCGTTTGAAAAGCCGAAGAGGCTGATTGATGAGATTGATTCTTTTAGGGCCACCTGGTGCTGGTAAAGGCACTCAGGCAAAATTGCTGAAAGAAAAATTTCAGATTCCGCAAATTTCCACTGGCGATATTCTGCGACAAGCAGTTAAGGATAATACCGAACTGGGTGCTCGTGCGAAAATAGTAATGGATGCGGGGCAGTTGGTTACTGACGATGTGGTCATTGATCTGATTAAAGAGCGCATCCGACAAGCGGATTGTAAAACCGGGTTCATTCTGGATGGATTTCCCCGAAATATTGCGCAGGCGGAAAAGCTATCGGAAACCTTGGTTGAGATGAATTTGAAGATTGATAAGGTGATCGACTTGGAAGTTAGTGCCGAAGAAGTTGTCAATCGGCTAACCGGGCGAAGCACTTGTCCGGAATGTGGAGCCATGTTTCACCATATATCCCGTCCCCCAAAGGTTTCGGGGGTTTGCGATGGTTGCGGAGGGAGGTTGGAACAAAGGCAAGACGATAATAGAGAAACGATTCAAGAAAGATTAAAAGTTTATATGGGGTCTACTGCTCCTCTAAAAGAATTTTACAAAAAACAGGAAAACTTGAAAATGGTCGAAGCAAAGGGCTCAGTGGAAGAAATTTTTTCCAATGTTTGCAAAATGATAGATGTCTAAAGAAGAATCCATAGAGGTAGAGGGCACGATTTTAGAGCCGTTGCCTAACGCTATGTTCCGAGTCGAGTTGGAAAACGGGCATAAGGTGTTGGCTCATATTTCGGGGAAGATGCGAATGCATTTTATTCGTATTTTGTCTGGAGATAAGGTGAAGGTGCAACTCTCACCTTATGATCTGACGCGCGGCCGAATTACCTATCGATATAAATAAGAGGGAAGAACCATGAAAGTACGAAGTTCGGTCAAACCGATTTGCATGAAATGTAAAGTGATTCGCCGTCGCGGTGTTGTGCGGGTGATTTGCGAAAACCCAAAACACAAGCAGCGACAAGGATAAAGGAGAAACTGTGGCACGTATAGCAGGTGTTGATATTCCAAAAGATAAACCGGCTTGGATCGCTTTGACTTACATATATGGGGTGGGCAGAACATCATCGCATGCGATTCTCAAAAAAGCTCAAGTGGGTGAAGAAATACGGATGAAGGATCTGACAGAAGAAGAGATCACTCGAATCCGAAGTGTCATTGACAAGGACTACGAGGTGGAAGGCGACCTTAGACGAAATGTCACTATGAATATAAAACGCTTGATGGATATCAGTTCTTATCGAGGCCTTCGGCACCGTAGAGGTTTGCCAGTGCATGGGCAGAGAACTCATACCAATGCACGAACAAGAAAAGGCCCAAAGAAAACAGTTGGTGCTCGTGCTAAAAAATAAGGGTGTTTTAAATATTAGAGATTCTCATAAAAAAGATCTGGAGAAATTAAATTAATGGATAAGAAATCCAAAAGCGGTAAAAAAAAGCAGAAAACAGCTCCAGAAGTAGGGGTAGCTCATATCCGCGCCACGTTTAACAACACCATCATCACCATTTCTGATATGTCCGGCAATGTGGTGTCTTGGTCGAGTGCTGGTGCGCAAGGTTTTAAAGGTTCTAGGAAAAGCACTCCCTTCGCAGCTCAGGTAGCCGCAGACAAGGCAGCCATAAAAGCCAGGGATATGGGAATGAAAAAACTTGAAGTTCATGTGAAAGGTCCAGGTTCAGGGCGTGAGTCTGCAATCCGTTCCTTGCAAGCGGCCGGAATGGAAATTCTCGTTATTAGAGATAGAACTCCTATTCCACATAATGGTTGTCGTCCAAGAAAAAGACGAAGAGTTTAATGAGAGTTTCTAATTGTTCGATGATTTTCTTTAGCACAACCCTGTTCTATTGTAAGGTTGGCTTGCAGTTAAAAGCAATTTTTGGAGAGACTAAAATGTTTAAACCTGAAAGGAGAAGCTGAATTTGGCCAGGTATCGAGGTTCTGTTTGTCGACTGTGTCGGCGAGAAGGAATAAAACTGTATCTAAAAGGTTCCCGTTGCGAGACGGCAAAATGCGCTATTGAAAAAAGAGCCTATCCTCCTGGACAGCATGGTCAGGGGCGTACTAAATTCTCGGAATATGGGGTTCAGCTTCGTGAAAAGCAAAAGGTAAAACGTATTTACGGCATATTGGAAAAACCATTCCGTAACTACTTTTTTGCAGCAAATAAGAAAAAAGGTGCAACCGGTGAGAACCTTTTGCAGAATCTGGAATTGAGATTCGATAATGTTGTGTATCGAATGGGCCTTGCTCCATCGAGAAATGCTGCCCGTCAGTTAGTTCGCCATAAACATTTTACGGTCAATGGAAAAAAAATGGATGTCCCTTCCTATATCCTTAAGCAGGGGGATACTATTGCTCCTAATCCGAACAAAAGCAAAAAAAAGCCGGTTAACTTGGCTATAGAAAATATTAAAGATAAAAACCTGCCGGAATGGCTTTCATTTGATGCCGATAGCAAGCAGGGAGTAGTTCAGGCAATGCCTGCAAGAGAAGATGTTGCGATGCCAATTGAGGAACAGTTGATCGTTGAGCTCTACTCTCGATAACAGGTTATTCACTAAATAATTAACAATTGATAAGACCCGAATTTTGGGGTCGGAGGCTACATGTTCACAGCCCAGGGAATCGTTAAACCAAAACGATTAGAATTTGATAAGCAAAATAGATCCGAATATTATGGCAAGCTGAGTGCTGGTCCGTTTGAGCGAGGATTCGGTGTAACCATCGGAAACTCATTGCGCAGAATGCTGCTTTCTTCTATCGAAGGGGCTGCTGTTGTAGCGGTTAAGTTTGAAGGGATCTTTCATGAGTTCTCCTCTATCCCCGGTGTTATGGAAGATGTGACAGAGATCATGCTGAACATTAAGCAGCTTAACCTTAAGTTGACGGGCGAGGCAGACTCAAAACGTATTTATATCAAGGCAAGCGAGGCCGGTACGATTTGTGCTAAAGATATTGTTGCTGACCCAGATGTTGAAGTTTTGAATCCAGATCATGTGATTCTCACCATCGACCAGAGTGTAAAAGTAGATGTGGAAATGATCGTAAGAAAAGGTCGTGGATATGTATCAGCAGATAAACATGTCATTGAGAATGAATCTGTGCAAATGATTCCGATAGATTCTAGTTTTTCTCCAATCGAAAAAATTTCCTACCATGTTGAAAATACACGGGTGGGTCAGTCCAGTGATTATGATTCTTTGGTCATGGAGTTATGGACGAACGGCGGTATCACTCCTGAAGATGCATTGGCGCATGCGGCAAAAATTGTCAAAGACCATATGCAAATTTTTATCAACTTTGACGAAGAGCCGGAACCGGTAATGCCTCAGGTTGATGAGAAAAAACAGAAGATGCTGGGCAATATGGCGAAATGCGTTGAAGAACTTGAACTTTCGGTTCGGTCCTACAACTGTTTGAAGAATGCTAACATCCAGACCATTGCCGAGTTGGTGACGAAGACAGATGGTGAAATGCTTAAAACGAGAAACTTTGGCAGAAAATCGCTGAACGAAATTAAAGAGATTCTCGAACAAATGGGCCTCCACTTGGGAATGAAAGTGGAAGAAGAAGATTTAAAACAAATCATTCAAGCGCAGAAGAAAAAAGAAACGGAAACAGAAGTCGAACAATAAGGCTTATCTAAGGAGCAAAACCAGCAATGCGGCATTTGAAAGCAGGAAGAAAGTTAGGCAGAACATCCGCTCACCGAAAAGCACTTTTTCGCAATCTCGTAGGAGCATTGATCCTGAGAGAGCGAATCAGCACAACATTAGCCAAAGCAAAAGAGTTACGCGGAAAAGTGGAAAAGACAATTACCCTGGGTAAAAAAGGAACGCTTCACGCAAGACGACAGGCTTTCAAGCTGGCTCCGCAAAAAGAAACGGTACAAAAAGTTTTTGGTCCTTTGGCTGAGCGTTATGCTAAACGGCCTGGCGGTTACACTAGAATCATTAAAATAGGTCCGCGAAAAGGGGACAATGCCCCTATGGCGTTTATTGAATTGGTCGACCGTGAAGGTGATGCACCTACTCAGGAAAAAAGTAAAGGCGCAGCAAAAAAAACAGCAACGCCGAAAACAGCTGAGAAAAAACCAGTTGAGAAAAAGACTGCGGCTAAAAAAGAAACAAAAACTGAAAAAGAAAAAGACACCAAAAAGAAAGCCGATCCGAAAAAACCGGCCGCCAAAGATAAGGAAGATAAAAAATAATATCCTTCTATCTACAGGCAGTTCGGCCCCACCCCTGTAGGCCCGTGTTTGAACCTGAAATTGGTGTTTTCCTTTATATAAATTAATAAATCATCGTAGCTTTTGAAGTGTTCTGTGAAGCCGTAATCATCTCCAGTGTACTCGCAGGACTCGGTACTATGCTCGCGGCACATATAAGGTCGATGTTCATAGATTGCGCATTTATTGTCGGGCATTAAAAAATTGCACCGGTTATGAATCATAATGAACCAGTCTTGTCGGTAAATGTAGATAGATGTATTCTCGTGAGCGATCTTCCATAGAAGACTTTCATAATCGCGCCGGTTTTCGGGTTCATCTATTCCAAAGGCGAAATAATTACAGCAATAGGCGGGTAAGCATTTTTCGCATTGATGGGTATCGTCTCTTGTGCTTTTTATGTTTGCCATGAAAAATCCTTAGGGGTTCAAAGAATAATAGGTTTGGAAATTGAAGCAGGAGCTATTTTGCCTGCCAAACTTTTAGGAGTCAACCCCTCTGCAATGCTTACGGATATTTCTCTTTTGGTTTTAACGGGATAGACTTGTTGGCTTCACGCCGAGAGGGAGAAAGAGGTTGACAAATGGGGAATAACTTAATAAACTACAAGTGATCCGAAAGCTCCCAGACATAATCCCATACAATTCCAATCATATACCAGCTTATTTTTTCCGCGCTTTCGCCGTTAATTAATTAATGTACTGCGTATTTAACTCTATAAGATCCCACAAATACTAGATATTACATTTCTACTCTCACCTCAAAGAAGCCACAAACAATGACCCAAATGAACATCGAAGAACTTAAGTCTAAAACTATATCTGAACTCACTAATATTGCTAAGGATCTGAAAATTCAAGGTCACAGCGGTCTCAGGAAGCAGGACCTGATTTTTAGAATTCTAGAAGCTAAGACCGAAAAAGACGGTTTGATGTTTGGCCAGGGCGTATTGGAGATTCTCCCTGACGGTTTTGGGTTCCTCAGGGCACCGACCTATAACTACCTGCCGGGTCCAGATGATATATATGTTTCTCCTTCGCAGATACGCAAATTCGATATGCGCACAGGTGATACGATTTCGGGTCAGATTAGGCCACCCAAGGACAGTGAGCGCTATTTTGCTTTGCTGAAAGTAGAAGCAATCAACTTTGAGAATCCCGATAAGACTAAAGATAAAATTTTATTTGATAACTTGACACCTCTTTATCCAGAAGAGCGTATTCGCCTGGAAGCCCCGACGGGTAAAGATTACAGTGCTCGCGTCATGGACTTGATGACACCCATTGGTAAGGGGCAACGTGGATTGATCGTGGCCCCGCCACGTACCGGTAAAACCATGTTGCTGCAATCGATCGCAAATAGCATAAGTACCAATTACCCGGAAATAGCGTTGATCGTACTTCTGATTGACGAACGCCCAGAGGAAGTAACCGATATGGAACGTTCGGTGCGTGGAGAAGTCATAAGTTCGACCTTTGATGAACCGGCTCAGAGGCATGTTCAGGTGGCTGAAATGGTCATCGAAAAGGCCAAGAGACTAGTAGAGCACAAACGCGATGTCGTCATTTTGCTTGACAGCATCACCCGTCTGGCACGGGCTTACAACGCCATTGTTCCTCCTAGCGGAAAAGTATTGTCGGGGGGTGTTGACTCCAACGCATTGCAGCGTCCGAAACGATTTTTTGGCGCGGCCCGAAACCTGGAGGAAGGCGGAAGTCTGACTATCATTGCGACAGCGTTGGTTGACACAGGAAGTCGCATGGATGACGTCATTTTCGAAGAATTTAAAGGCACAGGTAATATGGAAATCGTACTAGATCGTAAGTTAGCAGATAAGAGAACCTTTCCTTCCATCGATATCAACCGCTCCGGCACTCGCAAGGAAGAACTTCTTTTGCCAGAGCAAGACTTGCAACGCGTGTGGTTATTGAGAAAAGTTTTGCTCCCCATGGGTATCCATGATACGATGGACCTTCTCCTGCAGAAGATTAAGGAATCTAAAACTAACGCCGAATTTTTGGCGACTATGAACTCTTGACGGTGAAACAATGAAACAAGGAATTCATCCAGAATATTACGAATCAACGGTTCGCTGCGCGTGTGGAGCGGAAGTGACGACACGAACAACGAAAAAAGATTTACATGTGGAAATTTGTTCACAATGCCATCCTTTTTTCACCGGTAAGCAGAAACTTCTGGATACGGCGGGGCGCATTGAAAAATTTAACCGCAAATACGGCAAGGCAAAGCCCGCCGCAGAACAGGCCGAAACCGTAAGCCCTCAGTAGCTTCTCCTGCTTTTTCTTTCCTCGGCTTTACCCGCTTAAAACGGGTTTCTAAAGGCACTTCCCATGTTTGATAAGTTGAAATCGGTTGAGATACGGTATGACGATCTCAACGAATTGCTCAGCGATGCTAAGATTATCGCTCAGCAGTCCGAATACCAGAAGTATGCCAAAGAACAATCTGATTTAACGCCGATTGTAAAGAGGTTTAAAGATTTAAAAAAAATCGTTCAGCAATTAGAAGATAGTAAAAAGATTCTGGAAGAAGAGAAGGATCCAGAAATGCTGGAGATGGCGGAAGAAGACTTGGCTCAGGTAACAATTGAAAAACAAAAAGCCGAAAGTGATTTAAAACTCCTTCTTTTACCAAAAGACCCGCGTGACGAACGCAACGTGATTGTTGAAATTCGAGCAGGTACAGGAGGAGAAGAGGCGGCGCTGTTTTCGACCGATTTGTTCCGAATGTATTCCCGCTATGCAGAAGAAAAAAAATGGCAGGTAGAAATCTTAAGTTCCAATCTGACCGGCAAGGGCGGTTTCAAAGAGGTGATCTTTAACATCACCGGCAAAGGGGTTTATAGTAAATTGAAATACGAAGGCGGTACTCACCGCGTTCAACGAGTGCCCGATACCGAAAGTCAGGGGCGCATTCATACCTCGGCTGTCACAGTGGCTATTCTTCCTGAGGTGGAAGATGTTGATATAAAAATAAATCCATCAGATATTAAGATAGATGTTTACCGCGCGTCTGGTCCTGGGGGACAAAGTGTTAACACCACTGACTCGGCGGTGCGCCTCACATTTGTTCCCACCGGAATGATCGTGACGTGTCAGGATGAAAAGTCGCAACACAAGAATCGCGAAAAAGCGATGAAGGTATTGAGAGCCCGGTTGTATGATGAAGAACAAAAAAAAGCTCATGATGAACAGGATAGCGAGAGAAAGCAACAGGTTGGCTCGGGGGATAGAAGTGAACGAATCCGCACCTATAATTATCCGCAGGAACGGGTGACCGACCACCGAATTGGACTAACCCTGCATAAATTGTCGGCGATTATGGAAGGCGCAATGGAGGAAGTCATTGACGCATTGACTTTGCATTTTCAATCCGAAGCGCTTAAAGGCAACGACTAAAAAAGATGGATGCCAACATCAACTCATTTCTCAATTGGTCGCAAAGCCAATTAGCCGAGGCGGGTGTGAACTCTCCCCGACTGGATTCCGAAATCATACTTGCCCATACTTTGAACCTTTCGCGAACTGATCTTTGGACGCAAGACAAAAGAGTTCTCAGTGAATCTGAAAAAAAAATAGCAAAAAAAAATGTGGAACGGCGACTCAATCGAGAACCCGTTTCCCTGATTGTCGGGCATCAGGAATTTTGGTCTCTCGATTTTGTCGTTGATGGAAATGTTCTCACTCCCCGCCCTGAAACCGAGTTGATCATCGAAACAGCTTTGAATTGCATATCATCCCAAACTGCTAGAATTTTGGATTTAGGGACTGGATCAGGAGCCATTGCTGTGACGATGGCTAAAGAGGTACCCGAATGCAAAGTTTCAGCGATCGATATAGACCCTAACGCTTTGAGCATTGCTAAAGAAAATGCAGTGTGTCACGGTGTGGCAGATCGGATTGAATTTGTTTGTGCGGATTTAATAAAAAGCGCCTGGTCAGGATGTTTCTCTATTATTTTATCAAACCCGCCTTATATCAAGTCCGCAGATATCAAAAAAATTATGCCAGAGGTTCTAAATTATGAGCCTGAGAAGGCGTTGGATGGAGGTATAACGGGTCTGGCCTTTTATCGAGCAATTATCCCGATGGCCATTGATCTGCTTGAAGAAAACGGATTTTTGATTTTAGAGATCGGCCATGATCAGGCAGATGAAGTTACAGCGTTATTAAATAATTTTTCGTGTTACCAAAACATTAAAGTGATTCAGGATTATTCGGGTTACGACCGAGTGGTCAAAGCGCAAAAGACAAATGGATAAAATAGTCATAGAAGGCGGTAAACGGTTAGTGGGAACCGTGAAAATGAGTGGTGCTAAGAATGCGGTGTTACCGGTTCTTGCCGCAACATTGCTGACCGAGGGGCGGAATGTCATTGATAACGTTCCCGAAGTACGTGATGTGCTGACGATGATAAAACTCCTGGAAGCTCTGGGAACTGAAGTAGAAAATTATAGTAACGAGAAAATAATCTTGGATACCTCCAAGGTAAATAACTCGGAAGCCCCTTATGATCTGGTTTCCACCATGCGTGCTTCGTGCATGGTATTAGGGCCACTTTTAGCAAGGCTAGGTAAAGCACGCGTATCACTTCCAGGAGGCTGTGCTATTGGCGCTCGGCCTATTGACCTTCATATAAAGGGACTACAGGCGATGGGAGCAAAAGTCTGGCTAGAACAGGGTTATGTCCATGGGGAAGTAGATCTTCTGAAAGGGATTTCATTTTATTTCGACACGGTTTCTGTGACAGGCACTGCAAACCTCATGATGGCCGCGGTTTTAGCTGAGGGTGAAACTATTTTGGAAAATGTAGCGAAAGAACCGGAAGTGGTTTTCCTCGCTGACATTTTAAATCTGGCCGGCGCAAAAATTTCAGGGCAGGGAACGGATATCATTAAGATCCAGGGAACCACCGCACTCAAACCTATTGAATGTGCGATCTTCCCCGATCGTATCGAGACGGGAACCTATATGATCGCGGCGGCAATCACTCAAGGGGATGTGACGATCGAAAATTGTATACCGCAGCATTTAGAACCCATTACTCTGAAGCTCCAAGAGGCTCAGGTCGATATTGAAGTCGAAAAAAATAAAATGCGAATAATAGGAAAAGGGCCTATCCGGGCTGTTAATGCGAGAACCCATCCTTACCCTGGTTTTCCTACCGATATTCAGGCGCAGTTCATGGCGTTGATGACATTGGCGCAGGGACAGAGTATTATCATGGAGACCGTGTTTGAAAATCGGTTTATGCACGTTGCAGAATTAAAAAGAATGGGTGCTAATATCGCGTTAGATGGGCATACCGCTATCATCAGTGGAGTGAAAGGTCTTTCAGGTGCCCAGCTAATGGCTACGGATCTGCGTGCCAGTGCTTCATTGGTTCTCGCTGCATTGGCGGCTAAAGGCGAATCTGTGATTTCTAGGATTTATCACATCGATCGTGGTTATGTGAGTATGGAAGAAAAATTATCGAATCTGGGTGCCCAGATACATCGCTTAAAATAAAGCCTATCCCAGCTTGGAGTCGGTGTGAGGCGATAAAGGTCTATTGTTTAGCCAGAAAATATTATCTCGTTAGATAGAGCTTTCCCCGCTAGGGGATGCTGGTAAAGGTTAAAGTTATGGACGAATCCCGCCCCCTATACGATCAGGAAATTCACAGCATTGTGTTGTGGATGCCAAATTGGATTGGCGATGTAGTATTGACTCTTCCGGTTTTGCAATCCTTACGTAGAGCCTATCCCACGGCCCGTATAACTGCCGTAGTAAAATCCCCCTCCGATGAGCTGCTTCTTGGGCATTCTGCTATTAACACAGTACTTCTTTTGCCTTCCGGTTCGAATTCCGGATTCTGGACACACATAAAGTTTGCCCGCAGTCTCAAAAAATATCAGTTTGATGTGGGTATCGTTTTTCCAAATTCCTTTGGTTCCTCTTTTCTATTAAGTTTGGCAGGAGCAAAACATAGGCTTGGATATAATACAGATGGAAGGGATATTTTCCTGACACATCCGATACCGACTACGGATCATTTAAAAAAAAGCCAATATCGTGTTGAGTATTTTTTCAAAATTCTCTCGCCTCTAAAAATGGATGTCCCGGATACGGTTTTTAGTCCTGTTGTAAAACAAGAGGGCGATATCTCAACCCGCGAAGCATTATTGAATATGGGTTTGGATGAAGATGAACATTTTATCACGCTGCACCCGGGAACATCCAAGGTAGAAAGAAGCTGGCATGCGGAGCGGTTTGGAATTTTATGCCAGAAAATTTTTAAAGACGATGGAGAGAAAATCGTTTTATTAGGAACGCAAGCTGAAGAAAAATTGTTGAATCGAATTAAAAACTATTGCCCTCCAGACAAGGTCAAGATTATTCCGGCAGTTAACTTGAGAGTTTTAGCGGGAGTTCTGAAAAAGAGCCGAATGTTTATTGGTAACGACAGCGGCATGATGCATCTTGCTGCTATGGTGGGCACACCCATTGTAGCTATATTTGGGCCTGGAAATGTCGGCACTACGGGGCCTTATATGGCGGCTGAGAAATTTGAGATTCTTACAGAAAACTATTCGTGCTCACCCTGCCGCCAACGCTTTTTTAAAGAATGCAAGCCGTCTCCGCACAACAAGCCTTATTGCTTGGAAGATATCACCGTGAAAAATGTGTACGAGGCAATTCACCGTCTTTCGAAAAGAATTTAGCAATTTATTTAGGGTGGACTGATTAATGATATTTTGTCCGAAATGTGAACAAGAATTCCCTGATACCGCTCCCACCT
Source organism: uncultured Nitrospinaceae bacterium (assembly GCA_938073925.1). Classification (GTDB taxonomy): domain Bacteria; phylum Nitrospinota; class Nitrospinia; order Nitrospinales; family VA-1; genus UBA8687. The sequence goes on along the minus strand of CALJGH010000255.1, from coordinate 1,033 downwards.
GGCGCGAATGCAATGTAGAGTTTGTCTCTTCCTTAAAGGAAGATGAATTCCCTGAGCTGGCTGTCATATGCACAATTCTAAATGAAGCTACTGCCTATATCATCAGAGGTTTTCTTGAGAACAAAAATATTCCTAGTCAGTTGGAAAACATATCCTTTCATGCAGGGCCTGCTCCAGTCTAAGACTTAATGAAGGTTTGTCTCTGGGCTAAGAAAGGAGATGTGAAACGTGCAAGAAAGCTTCTCGAAGAGAGACAGGGTATTCAGGTTTGCTCATCCTGCGAGACCGAGGTTAACCCTGAGGATGAGGTTTGTAGCCATTGCGGTGAGAAACTTAGCTAGGTATTGGCTCACTCAGTTTGTAAATTTGAATTTGATAATGTACCAGATGGCAGCTACGCCGTCTTTCCATGTTATTTTCTTTCCTTCTGAATAGTCGCGACCATTATAAGAAATTGGGACTTCGTATATCCTAAAATTATTTTTTGCTACCTTCGCCGTAAACTCGGGTTCGAATCCAAAACGATCACATTTAAACGTTAGGGTATCGTTGACTCTTTTTGTGAAAACTTTATACCCCGTTTCCATGTCTGTAAGGTTTATATTGGTGAGCATATTAGAAAAAGTTGTCAGCACCATATTGCCAATGGAATGCCAGAAAAATAAAACGCGATGGGGACCTCCCAGAAACCGGGAGCCGTATACTACGTCTGCGCGTCCGTCCAGAATGGGTTCGATTAATGTTCCATAATCAGCGGGATTGTATTCCAGATCAGCATCTTGAATGATAATGATATCTCCGTTTACATTGGAAAAACCAGTTCTCAGTGCGGCGCCTTTTCCTTGGTTGTGGTCGTGATACAGAACTTGAAAGTTTTCTTTATTTTCGTATCTCTTTAGTACTTCGCGTGTTCCATCGCTTGAAAAATCATCAATCAATAGTATTTCTTTATCGTAATCAACCGAGTTGACTTTGGCTATTAAAGTCTCCAGGGTTTCCCGTTCGTTATAAATGGGGATGACAATAGAAAGTT
>CALJGH010000254.1 GCA_938073925.1 uncultured Nitrospinaceae bacterium | reverse complement strand
ACCCGCCCCGATGAAGGACAGGTGTTGTTAAATGATGAAGATGTCACTCACTTCCCAATGCACAAAAGAGCTAAAAAGGGAGTGAGCTATTTGCCACAAGAACCTTCTGTTTTTAGGAAGTTGACTGTTGAAGATAATATTTTGGCTGTACTGGAATCGCAAAAAATTTCTGCATTTGATCGTAAGAAAAGAGCTAGATCTTTACTCCGGGAGATGAACATCCTGCACATCAAAGACTCTATGGCTTACACCCTTTCAGGCGGTGAGAGAAGACGGGTAGAGATTAGCCGTGCGCTGGCCACCTCTCCGGTATTTATTTTACTAGATGAACCTTTTGCAGGGATTGACCCTATTGCAGTCTCCGATATTCAATCGATCATTTCACAATTAAAAAAAAGAGGCATTGGAGTATTGATAACCGATCACAGTGTTCGCGAGACCTTAAGCATCACCGATCGCGCCTATATCATTAACGAAGGTGAAATTATTTCTTCAGGTTCACCTCAGCAGGTTGCCCAGGACGAAAAGGTAAAGCAAATTTACCTGGGCGATCAGTTTTCATTTTAGTCGGAGAATAAGTTATGGCGATGGAAATGAAAATGAATTTGAACTTGAAGATGAGCCAGAAGCTGGTCATGACCCCCATGCTTCAGCAGGCCATCAAGCTTCTCCCTCTTGCAAGGCTTGAACTAGCACAACTGGTGAGGCAGGAGATCATCGAAAATCCTGTTCTAGAAGAAATACTTGAAGAAGAGGTCGACCCCTTCGATGAAAAAAATAACGACGATGAAGACTCTTTTTCCGATTCCACACAAGATTCTCAGGAACAGGAAATTGACTGGGAGAGTTATTTTCAGAATAATGTAGATCAGGGAATGTCTGCCGATAGCCTCGCAGAAAGACCTTCTATTGAAGCCACCTATAAAAAAGAAGCCTCATTGTCCGACCATTTGTTTTGGCAATTGAATCTTACAATCGATTCTGATGCGGACAAATTCATTGGCTCCTGCATCATTGGCAACATTCAAAAAGACGGTTACCTCGGTGCTGAATTGTCGGAAATAGCTGAAATCAGCCAAACAAACGAAGCCAATGTCGAAAGAGTTTTAAAGATCATTCAAAATTTTGAGCCTTTAGGGGTGGCGGCCCGTTCTCTGCAGGAATGCCTGATGATCCAAGCTCATGAGTTGCCCGAGAAAAACCCATTGGTTGAAAAGTTAATCGAAAAATACCTGGATCGTCTTGAAGACCGGTTTTTACCTAAAGTTGCCGCAGAATTAAAAACAGACCTTGATGAAGTTCTCGATGCCCTTCATATCTTAAGAAAATTCACCCCCAAACCCGGTATTGCCTTCAATTCAGAAGCCATCGACTATATCGCTGCTGATCTCGTCGTTATAAAAACGGATACGGGTTATGATGTTTCATTAAATGATGAGGGCGTCCCCGATATTAAAATTAATGCCTTTTATCAGAACCTGTTAAAAAACACTAAAGAAGGACAAACCAAAGAGTACCTGGAAGATAAATATCGCTCTGCACTATGGTTGATTAAAAGTATTGATCAACGCCGTCAGACCATATACAAAGTCGGAAAAAGTATAGTTAAACTGCAAAAAAGCTTTCTGGATCACGGACTATCCTATCTACAACCCATGGTCTTGAAAGATGTCGCAAAAGACATAGAGATGCACGAATCCACCGTAAGCCGAATTACAACCAACAAATATATTGATACTCCGCAGGGACTTTTCGAATTAAAATTCTTCTTTCATAGTGGGATTAAGTCCTACATGGGCAACAATCTCTCTTCCATAAGAGTGAAGAACATGATTAAAGAAGTGGTGGCCGAAGAAGATGGCAATAGCCCACTTACAGATGATCAAATGGTTCATGTATTGATGAGAAAAAATGCTAAGATTGCCCGTCGCACCATCACAAAGTATAGGAAAGAGCTAAATATCCCGCCTGCCAGCAAAAGGAGGAAGTTTTTTTGATTAAACCAACCCGCTTTAAATTTACTCAGAATCATTTCCCGTTTAAAAAAAGTATTAATATGGCATATTTAGGAGGAGCAAATGAAATTAACTGTGACAGGAAGAAATATTGAAATTACAGATGGCATCCGCAATCACCTGAACGATAAAATAGATAAGACAATTGCTGATCTGGGTGAGGCGGCAGATGTTCACGTAGCACTCTCTGTTGAAAAACACCGTCATTTCGCAGAAGTCACAGTGAAGACCAAGGGTTTTACCCTTCATAGTCAGGATGAAACCGAGGACCTCTACACATCCATGGATAAAGCCTTAGAAAAAATGGAAAAACAAATTCGAAAGAATAAAGAAAAAGCAAAAGCCCTGCGAATCAAACAAGGGTCTCAATCTAAAAATCAAAACGTGGACTAATCCGTAGAAAATAAAATATGAAAATTGATGAAATACTAAAAAAAGAATCTGTTATCGCAGATTTGGTCGGTAAAAATAAATTGGAGGTCATCCAAGAAATGACCTCATGACTCAAACAGAACAATATAATAAAAGATGATCAGGCTCTGTTTGCAACTCTTATGGAACGCGAAAAGCTAGGAAGTACCGGCATCGGCGAAAATGTTGCAATCCCTCATGGGAAATCGGATGAATTAACACAAATCATCACCGTTTTTGCGAGATCTTTAGGGGGTGTCGACTTTGAGTCACTGGATCAAAAGCCAGTTCATTTCGTTTGCATGGTCATTGCCCCCGCCCACTCCACAGGCCAACACCTGAAAGCACTTGCAAGAATTTCACGACTCTTCAAAAACCAGGCATTGCGCGAGGGAATTCTCAAGGCTGAGGACTCCAATGCTATCTATTCCATCCTTTTGGAAGAAGACTCCAAATTTATTTGACGACAATCTTATGAAAGGCATCGCTGTATCCAAAGGAGTAGCCATCGGGAAAGCATATTTGCTGGACCGTTCGAAATTCTGCATTCTCAAACAGACTCTTGAGGAACATGAAGTTGAAAAAGAAATCGAACGGTTTCGCGATGCCATCGAAAAAACAAAAGTGCAGATGTCGGATATCAAAAAACGCGCAGAAAAAATTGCCGACAAATACGCTGTTATTCTTGATACCTACATCCTGCTCCTGGATGACGATATTTTGATTAATGAAACCATTGAGAATATCAAGACCTATCAGACCAATGCCGAGTGGACCTTAAATCAAACCCTACAAAACTTCCTCAACCTGTTTGACAATATTAATGATGATTACTTAAAAGGGAAAAAAGATGACCTCGATCTGCTTGTTCAGGCAATACTTCGAAATCTAATCGGTCATTCGCAAGAAGCACTATCTGATATCCAAGAACCCGTGATCATTGTTACACATTCATTAAGCCCCTCCGACACCCTAAGTATGCCGAGAAACTTTATAAAGGGATTAGCCACGGAGACAGGTGGAAAAACATCCCATGTTGGAATATTTGCGGCGGCACTAGGAATTCCTGCAGTTACGGGTATAAAAAACCTCACTTCACAAATCAACTCCGGCGATAACGTTGTCGTCGACGGCATTGACGGAGAGGTCATCACTCATCCCAACGATGAAAAAAACGAATACTATTTAAAGAAACAAGAGAATTATCGAAGATATGAAGAACGACTTCTGGCTAACATCCACCAGAGCGCAAACACTCTGGATGGACATCATATCCACCTTTTAGCAAACATTGAGTCCCGTCAGGAAGTCAAAAATTTGCGCAATTATGGTTCTGAGGGAGTAGGGCTTTATCGAACCGAATTTCTTTATATGTCTTCAAGCAATCTTCCCGGGGAAAAAGAATTATACGAAAACTTCAAAGCAGTTGCTCAGGAAATGGACGACAATCCTGTTGTTATTCGAACTCTGGATATTGGCATGGACAAGCAGCTTGCTGGTATACAGACAAATGACGAAGATAACCCTGCATTAGGATTAAGAGGTATTCGTTTATCTCTGGCAAACCCAGAATTATTTATAAGTCAGCTAAAAGGTATTTTGAGAGCCAGTTTTTATGGGAACGTGAAAGTTCTTTATCCGATGGTATCTTCGGTTACAGAAATAATTCAAGCTAACAAATTATTACAAGAAGCAAAAATACTTTTAAAAGAAGATCAAATTCCGTTTAACGACAATATCGAAATCGGAGCTATGATTGAGACACCCGCGGCCGCCATATGCATCGATCAAATCCTCGAGCATATTGATTTCGTCAGTATAGGAACTAACGACCTCGTCCAATATACTCTGGCCGTAGACCGGGTTAACGAAAATGTGGCCCACCTTTATCAGCCATTTCACCCTTCGGTAATACGATCGTTAAAGCAAATTTTTGTCGCCGCAAATAAGGCAGGGAAAAAGGTTTCAATTTGTGGCGAATTGGGCGGAGACCCTATGGCAACGATGCTTTTACTTGGATTAGGCAAACTCGACGACCTCAGCATGGAACCCCATTCAATCCCTAAAGTAAAAAAAATAATCCGCCTGATTCGTCTGGATGAGGCTCGCCAAATGGCCGATCATGTGTTAAGTTTGAACTCTGTAGAAGAAATATCTCGTTTCATTGCTAAAGAAATGCGAACTCGATTTCCAGATGACTTTGATCGAGACCTGAGCTTTCAGGAAAAAATAAAACCTACCTGATTTGATTTTCCCAATCTCATAGACAATTAATCTGATTTAATTATAAAAATATTAAAAGAAGGAATATTCATATGAACCCTGGAAATTTTTTATTTACCTCTGAATCTGTTTCTGAAGGCCACCCAGATAAAATGGCGGATCAGATCTCAGATTCTATCCTCGATGCTATTCTAGCTCAGGATGCCACTGCACGCGTAGCTTGCGAAACCATGATAACGACGGGTTTTGTGATCATCGCCGGAGAAATTTCTACAGATTGTTATGTAGAAATGCCGAAAGTCATTCGTAATACAATAAAAAATATTGGTTACACCCAATCCGATATGGGATTTGACTACGAAACATGCGGCATTCAGGTAGCTCTTGATGAGCAATCCAAAGACATTGCGCGTGGAGTCAATGACGATAAACATGAGCAAGGCGCAGGCGATCAGGGAATGATGTT
>CALJGH010000253.1 GCA_938073925.1 uncultured Nitrospinaceae bacterium | reverse complement strand
TTTTGATCCTAAGCTGCTCAATAGCTTTATTGGCTTGATGGATCCCGACCTTTAGTCCACTTTTCCTGTCTTGCTAATTACTTGATCGAAATTTTTCCAAATAATTTGAAAACTGTTCATCATTGCTGTTGGCATCGATGTAGAGGTAGGTGGTTCTAGCGCTGGAGTTGAGTGCGAAGTTGACGCGATCAAGTTGTGCGCCATCAACAAACATCAAGGTATCCCAGGGCTTCTGAGCCTGATAGTCAAGGTTGTTCTTTACAAACTTGATGAAAGTTTTAAACGCGTTGGCGCAAAGTTCAGCACGAAGTCCGTTGAGGTCACAAACGGCTCTTAACTTTGAAGGATTATTTTTAGTGCGTCCTTCCAGTTTTACTGCCAAAGTGGTGTCTTTTTCTGCCTGGGTTTTTAAAGCCTTGCGGGAAAAATATTGAACAATTTGTTCTGCGGGGAGGTCAAACCGTATCTGCGCATGAAAGTCATCTTGTATTAGAGTATTGTAACGGTGGATAACTACCTGACCCCAGTAGCGCATACGAAAGTCGATCGATTTACTCGCTTCAAATAAATGTGTGGCTCCCTGTTCACATTCTTGCAAGGTAATATCCGCGGCGCAAACAAAGTTTTCCAACTGCAGTTTCTTTTTGAAGGCTTTGCCATAATTTTCCTGAATGGCATCGTACAATTTTTTTTGCGGTCTCCAGGATTGATACGGGTCCTTTTTTAACCGCTCACGCATTGCGTCAGGGGAATTGTTGAAACCTAAAATAAGTTTTCGCGGTGCATCGGGACTCGAAGGTGAGCCGGTGATCATAATTTCATGCCATGCGAGTTTTTTTCTCCCCGGAGTGGCATGGACAGCCGCAAGACTTTCATAGCCTTTCAAGCAATCGCTGTTAGAAATTTCTTTTGAACAATACAAATCTTTGACTTGAATTTGACTTGTGATCTCTTTTTTTAATGCGTGAATTCTATCCAGAAACTGTGTGCGCTGTTCATTTGAAAGGCGGGTGTTTAAAAATTTTGCCATTTCAGTGGGCGAGGCTTTCCAGTCGACCCACACCGTATGAAAACCGCCAGTTCTCAAGAACTGGTTGCTGATTCCCACTTCTTTATAGTCCCTATGACTGACCTTGCCAAGAGCTTCTTTTAGGGTGGATACTCCCTTAAGGCATTGCTTTACTAAAGGTATCTGGTCCTCGGTAAACCCGATGTTCTTGATGAAGGGAAAACATTCGAGTGCTTCAATACCAAACTGATTTTCCAGAATGCTTTTTTCCTGCACCAGTTGATTAAAGGAGTTTGCGAATGAAAAGTATGGAAAAATTACAATCCCTAAAAGACAAAAAAGAAATCTCTGAAATATTTTTTGAGTTGTCATAAAAACATTATACCAGACCTCTACTTCTTTAGAAGTGTGGCAATTATTAATATTTATTAATAAAACGGTAATAGAAATATTGGCTCATTAGGGCAATGACCCCATTTAATCGGGCGGTATGTTGGCTAGAAGTAATAGGCGAGTTCTATTTGCATGATTTCGTCATCACGCAGGTCGAAAAAGATATCTTCCATGGATTGATGGATAAAGGCGTGTAACTCTGCAGTCAGTAGCCAGTTGTCGCCGAACCTTCGGCTGATTTCCAGCAATAGGAATCGCGAGGAGGAAGCAGATTTAATTTAATATTATTTTTCTAAACCGTAATTTGGTTTGCGCCCATTCTTTTATAGGCTTCGAGGGATCGTTGGTGGCAGGTAAGGACAATGACTTGCCTTTGTTGGCCAAACTGGTTCAGTACCTCAACCAGTGTTTCAACACGTTCGTCATCGAAGTTGACGAACACATCATCTAATACTGCAGGCAAAGGTTCTGATCGGCTTTCATATTCATCAATTAAGCCAAAGCGCATCGCGAGATAAAGCTGCTCGAGTGTTCCACGACTCATTTCTTGTACAGCTTTACGTTTATGATGTGCGTCTTCAACGAGGATGTCTTCGCTGTCAATGGGCTTGATAATATGGCTATAGGTTCCATTCGTTATTTTTGAAAATAAATTTTCTGCGGCGCGGATAACACCTGGTTGGCGGTTTTTTTCGTATCTTTTCTTGGCTTCGCCAATAAGCACAAGCGCACTTCGATAAGAAGCCCAGGTTTCAGCAACCGTATTTAATTCCTGCTTCTGAGATTCTAGTTCATTTTGTCGGTCAATGAGGTCGTTGTTCGATGCCAGCTTCTCTAATTCGTTGCGCGTTTCACCAATATCTTGCAATAATTGTTCGTGAGTTTCATGCATCTCTGAATATTCTGCTAGCCGTTTCCCAAGTTTTTGTTTTATCTCTTCTAAAGGAGTGGATTGGATATCCTCTAGGAAATGGTCGAAGTGCTGACCCAGTCCAACATTGGAATGGATGATTCCGCGTTTTTGTTCTACTGTGTTTTTAAGTGCGATATAGGTTTCGAAGTCAGATTGCTTGCGGTAAAAACCTTCCGTATCTATGGCACCCACAGAATGGATAAACTTTTCAATTTCATTGGTATTATTTTTTAGTTGATCTTCAAGACGAACAATTTTTTCATTTTGTTCTTTGTGCTGGTTATCTATAAGAGTCCGGCGTTCTCGATTGGCTTTGCTATTCTCAAATGCATGGCAGAGATTTTCGATATTGATAGGTATCTCGTTATTCAGCGAGACGTTGTCGACCAAGGGTGCCAGAGAAGCGATGCAGTCGAGTGCTTCACTCATTGTGCTTTGCATTTGTTCAATTCTTTCATCTAGCCTGCCGCGCTGGGCGATCATCAATTTTATTTGGAGTGTGGTTTTGCCGATATTCTTGGTGGTGTTGGGGCCAATTCCTGGGTCCAATTTCCGTTTTTTTAACCATTGTCTCCACCCTACAAATTTTTCGTCTAGTTCTTGTTTCTTTTTTTCGTATTGATGCACGAAATTTTTTTCAGTCATGTCTTCTTTTACGAAACTATTTTTCTCGGTAAGAATTTTTTTGAATAGAAAAATCCCACCCCCGACCATCAATATGGCTGCTACCAAAAGAGGAATATTTAAAAATATTCCCCCAAAGATGACACCGATCACCCCAGCTCCCGTGAAACCGTAGTGGAAATGTTTTAGCCAACCTGGAATATTCCAGCCCTTGGATTGCTCTTCGGATTTGAGTCTACGGTGACTTTCAAGTCGATCTAGAAACAGATCTTGTTCTTTTCGTAGAATTTCAAAATCTTCTGCAAACTGGTCGATCTGGTCTTTTTCGGCTTCGGTCAAATCGAATTCCATTAATATTTCTTCGTCCCAGGTTCGGTCGATAGATTTTATTTCTTCGGTGATTTGCATTTCCAAATCCTCGCGTTCGATCTGGACTTTGCCTGAATCTTGTAAAGCAGAATGAATTGAATGAGTGGACTGTTGCAGGCGGTGAATGTTTTCTTCATATTTTAGAAGATCATGGTTTACTTCTAACTCTTCCAGTAAGACATTTAAGGTAGTGAGTGCAGTCTGTTCCTCATCTATTCGATGGGTCAGACTTTCTTTTTCCTGGTGCAGAGATTTGAAATTATTTAATGCGCTTTCCGGAAATTTAGACAGGTCTTTCAGAGATTCGAGCTTTTCTTTCGAATCCATATATTGAACCGCATCTTCATATAAATGAATTTGGCTTTCGAGAATTCTTTTTTCGGATTCCAAATCCTGTAGAGAATTTTGCACTGCCGTTTTGGTATCCCCCATTTTTTTGTATTGATTTTGCAGCTCATCGTAGAGAGTCAGATTTTTTTGGATAGAAAGTATTGCTTGCTCATTAGCTTTAATTTTTTCAAGCAAGTCACTGAGCCGGCAAGAGCCTCGCGGACGAAAAATTTGTGTACATAAACTTTCTAACTCTTTTTCTATGTTTTTGAGCGATAAACTGCCAAGACCCAATCCTGCTCCGTAAATACGATTTTTCACTTCGTCACTTGTCAGGCTATTGAAGTCGTGGAGTTCATCGAGTGTGAAAGCATAAATATTACGGTAGATATCTTTGGATGCATTTCCCAAAACATGGGTCAGCACATCCTGGTCCTGCAGTACCTCTTGAGGAGTAGATATTCTTACATTGCCGCCATGGGTTCCTGGAGTACGAGAGATAACGAGTCCTTCGCCGTTTTGTAATTCGACTTTTAGACTGCCTCCCATCGACCCACCATTCACGGGATAGTATAAGTTTGTTTTATCTTTTTTGGTTGGAAACCCGAAAAGGACCCTGCGTATGAATTCTAATAACGTGGTTTTCCCGAATTCATTCTTTCCATAAACGATATTGAGGCCGGGTTTTAATCCAGTCACACGTGTGTTGCAGAAGATGCCAAACCCGTCAATATGTATTTCTCTAAGCTGCATATTTTTTAAGAATTATCGACCAGTTGGTCGAGAGCCAGGTTGCGGGATTTGTGAATGAGTTCATCCATTTCCTCTGTTGAAATTTCTTCGAGATATTTTCTTCCTGCCCATGATTCAAAAACAGGTTTAATGGAATCGCGAATTTTATCACTCAGTGTATCTTTTTCTACATCATCGCAAAGGTTGACCAGATCGGCGATAAAATCTTTTCCTTCTTTTAAACTATTGATGTCATAAGTTCCCGCGGTTTGTGTGCCTAGCTCGACTGAGACCCAGGGAGAGTGGCCTTCAAAAAATATGTGGATTTCCTCCGTCAGGGCATTTATAACGCCTGCAGTTTGCAACTCTTTGTGTATGGAGGTCCGGCCTGTCAGTGTGAGGCGTGCAACAAGACCCTCACGAGGTATGGACTCTTTTGCCAGCTCTTCGCATTGAACCTGAATGCTGCTTAGAACATCATTGATACTTTCAGCAGCCTGCAAATCAATAGTGGCGGAACGATAGGCAACGACATCTGTAGATATAAAGCGGATATCCGGCGGGCCATCTGTAGATAAGGTAACGAGGCAGCAACCTTTTTGACCCGCTTCTCTTGAATGGCGCGCCTGGGTATTTCCAGAATAGACAATTGCCGGATCACTTTCTCGCAACACCTTAAATTCATGGATATGTCCCAATGCCCAATAATCAAAATTTCTTGAAACCAGATCGTTGATGGAGCAAGGGGCGTAATTGTCGTGTCCGGGTTGTTGTCCAACATTGGTATGAAGAAGCCCAATGGAAAAACCTTCTTTCTTTTCATTTTTAAATTTTAATGCCAGGTTTTCTGTAACTTCTTTTTGCGGATAGCTAATGCCGTAAACCCAAGCTATATTTTTTCCTTCTTTTTTTACCGGAACGTGATGGACTTTATTTCCTGGAAAAATGGTTACATGCTCGGGCCATTCCATAGTGTGTGCCCAACTGTTCAAAGGATCATGGTTGCCATGAACGATGAAAGATTGAATATTTTCATCCGAAAGTTCTTTAAGGATACGGCGAAACTTCAATTGTGCCTGCAAACTACGATCGGCACCATCAAAGACATCTCCGGCGATTAGAACCGCGTCGACTTTTTCCTGTAAAGCTAAACGAGAAATTTCTTTAAACGCCTTAAAGGTGGACTCGCGCAATGCGCTGGCTAGAGTCGGAGCCTGCGAAGTCAGCCCTTTAAACGGGCTGTCAATATGCAGGTCGGAACAATGAATAAAGCGAAATTCTGCCATAAATTTCTTCGGATCTGGATTGTAAGTTATTGTTATTAATTAGTATACGAGATTTCGGCGATAAGCTCAATGATTTTCTTGCTTACGCTGTTTAGCACGTCCATACTTTCGAGATGGAATACCGCCGTTTTGGAAAAACCAATGAAGAAATTTCTGTGATCACTCTGGGAGGGATGCGGTTCAAGCACGGGTGGAATCCGCCGCGTAGTATTTTGCCTGCTGAATCCATTCAAAACTGCATTGATACTACAAGTCAGGCATTTGATGTTGGCATAAACCATATAGAAACAGCTCATGGGTATATGAAGAGTGAGCACCTTTATGGAATTACGTTGAAGGAGCTGGCAACGCCACGTGACCAGTTCAAGATGATGACGAAAGGGGCGCCGATGACGGGAGATGAAACCCGCGCGTTGGTGGAGGAGCAGTTAGAAAATCTGCAATTGGATTTCGTAGATTTTTATGGCTGGCATGGAATCAATAATGAAGAAAGATTGCAAGCAGCAATCAAGCCGGGAGGGCCTGTAGAAGTTTTACATCGATTAAGGGAAGAAGGCTTGATCCGTCATATCGGGTTTTCGACTCACGGTTCTCTGGATGTTATTTTGCAAGCACTTGATACGGATCTGTTTAGTTTTGTGAATCTGCATTATTACTATTTTTTTCAGCGTAATCTTCAGGCAGTTAAATTCTCGGGAGAAAAGGACATTGGCGTTTTTATTATTTCTCCAAATGAAAAAGGAGGGATGCTATGGAAACCTTCAGATGTTGTTCGGGAAACCTGTGATCCAATGACGGCCATTGAATTCAACGGTAAGTTCTGTCTGCAACATCCCCAAATCACCACATTGAGCTTGGGGATGCATGCGCCAGAACATTTTCCACAAAACCTTTCGATTATAAGTGAAGCAAAAAGTGATAAAGAACAAAAAATTCGTTTGCAGATGGATGATCGATTAAATGAAGTGCCCGACCTTTGTACTCTTTGCAATGATTGTTTGCCTTGCCCAGAAGAAATAAATATCCCAGAAGTGCTGCGGTTTCGAAATTTGCTTGAAGCTTATGATATGAAAGACTACGGAGAATTTCGTTACAATATGTTCGAAGGTGAGGGTCACTGGTTCCCGGGAAATTTTGCGTCTAAATGCACCGAGTGTGGAGACTGCCTTCCTAGGTGTCCTGAAAAACTGGAAATACCAAAGCTATTGTTTGATACTCACAAAAGGTTATTCGACCGGAAAGCCTGGTCAAAGAACAAGTTGTTCGATCTGGCAAGAACATTTTTTGGATTTTTAAGAAATTTTGTTTCAGGTATCGGTTAAAAATATTTATTCTGCGTTCAGGTATAAAGGGATATTGGTTGAATCGAAGTATGAGTTCCCTGCTATTTATGCAATATGCAGGCTACGAACTGAAGGGTCACTTAACCAATTGGGAAACTGGTCTTTTGCGCAATCCGCAAAACGGCATAATGACGTGCTGAAGAATTTCTAGTTGAGGAAGGGGATACATGTGCTAGCCCTTAGCTCTAAAATACTTGTGCGATATGCGGGCTAGTTGGTAGAAGATGATTTTTGGCAGGATTCTTTCAGCTCCCAGGCATTGCGGTAGGTGTCATCTTGCTTCAAAACTTTCTCAAGAAGCGGTAATGCTTTCGTACACTTATTCAACTGAACAAAGATTTCTGCCATTATAAATTGTAAATGCATTTCTTCAGGGTCGATCAAGCTATAGCGACCTCCATACATTAGAACTTCTTTGGCTTCTCCCAGTCCGCGATAACTGTAAACAATGATCTGTAATATCTTCAAGTTCATCTGATCTTGTTGTAGCAGCGGAAGTGAATATTCCAAGGATTTCAAGTATTCCTTTTTCAAATTATAATACTCTGCAAGGGACCTTAGAAGAACAGGGTCTCCGGGATTTTTGTCTATCTCTTTTAATAAGCTCACCAACCCAATTTCTCGCATAACCGTTCCCATTTGTTGGGGATCATTTTTAGCGGTGTTTTGAAAGGATATTAAGGCTTCTTCTTTTTTTCCCATTTCCAATAAGTTGAAGCCCATATAAAGGTTGGCGAAACTCAGATTCGGATTTTTCTCAAGAACCAACTGCAGTATTTCCATGCTTTGCTCATAATTACCGATCTGGTAAAAACTGTGGGCCAGGTTGAGCAGGTACTGTAGGTTATCAGGCTCTTCTTCAATGAGCTGAGTCAAGCGTTGCATTTGCTTACGATCTGCCTGCAGGTGGTAACGGAAAAGGTCGTCATCATCTACCAGCGTCATTGCTTTCAAGAGTTGGCCGCGATTGCCATACATAACTCCGCGCTGATAAAGGTCCATCGCATCATAATAAGGCTTCAGCTTTTGCCGGTCAGAGTCGGACAGGTTTGAAATTCTATTCGTGACATCGTCAAACCTTGCGCGATTAAACACATATCTTTCTTGCCCCGGTACACCGATCACCTTACCCAGATTGAGATAAAACTCGATAGCCGGATGGTTGTCTGTAATAAGAGGGAAGCCTTCTCCCAGTTTTTCCACTTGTTCGTTGAGTAACCAGATGTTGCTCAGGAAAGAATAGATGTTTGGGATTTCAATATTAGCTAACGCTTTTTTGATTTCAGGTTCCTGCACACGTTCATTCAGTTTGTTGAAATCAATTTTAATGGGTTGAATCGAACCGATGATAATCATTTCATTCGCCACAGAAAGCCAACCCATCGTAAACGGAAAAACCGACTGAAACGTCTTAAAGTGCATGGCTACTTCTTTTGGACCTTGGCTGTGCAACGGAATCCATTGTGTAACAATACCACCAGGTTTCAATTTACTTTTCTGCAGCTCATAATATTCCCTTGTATACAGATTGACGGTAAATGCTGTACGTGGCGGCGGAGGCTCAGATGTGATGACATCGTAAAGTTTATGAGTCGTTAACAAATGGTTGCGTCCATCCTGAATCACGAAGTTCACTTTAGGGTTTGCCAGAACATTATGGTTTTGGTCGGCGAACATTTTTCCTGCATTGATAACGCTGGAAGATAACTCCACGCTGTCGACGGTTTTTACCCGAGGGTGTATTCCTGCTGCGCCTGTGGTTTGACCGGTGCCAAAGCAGACTACGAGAATGTCATCGGGTTTGTCCACCAGCAGGATGGGAACATGAGCAAGCAACTTCATATAGCGAGTGGCTGTCATATTAGAAGCTGACATAGATATGCCGTTGGTGATCAATCGCTTCGCCGATGGATCGAGCACTCCGTATTCCTCTTTAAAAACGGCAACGGTATCGGACAAACCTTCTTCAAAGTACATCAGCTTATTAAGGTTTCGTTTGCCAGCACTATCTCGCATGAAAAAAGGATTCAACAAGTCGTTCGGGATGGCCATATTGATAAAAAGAATCAGCGACGCGAATACAACAGTCATTCCTTTTCTGATCGCGGGTGTTAGGTAGTCTCCGGTGCGGAACAAAAGAATCATGGTGAACAAATTGATCGTTGCGAGAAGGGTAAGGC
Source organism: uncultured Nitrospinaceae bacterium (assembly GCA_938073925.1). Classification (GTDB taxonomy): domain Bacteria; phylum Nitrospinota; class Nitrospinia; order Nitrospinales; family VA-1; genus UBA8687. The sequence goes on along the minus strand of CALJGH010000253.1, from coordinate 10,564 downwards.
TCGTCTGACTGCCAAAATTGGGCAGGAAAAGAAATCCGGAAAAAAGAGAACCAAAGATTGCGCCTACTGTATTCGCTGCATAAACTTGCCCGGTCGCTTGCCCGATATTTTCGTGTTTCTTTGATATCAACTGGATGAGCAATGGGAAACACATCCCTAGGAGCAGTGAAGGAAACAACATGAGAGCCGCTGAACCTTTAAAATAGACCCAGAAAGCCGCGGCTGGGTTTCCCAGGTTGTACGCATTCCAAGGCGGAGAGAGAATGGATTCCAAACCGTAGATAGAGCCGATCACATAAATGCCTACCCCTCCTTGTAAGGCAATGAGCATGGTGCGCAAGTTCTTGATCTTTGGAAGTAGAGGAATCAGAAGAAGGCTTCCGAGGAATATTCCTAGTAAAAAAACAGCCAGCATCATACTAAATGAGTAAACCGTACTGGCAATACTGAATACCAACAGCCGCGTCCATAAAACTTCATAGGCGAGGGCAGTAAAACCACAAACGAAACTGATTCCCATCCAGAATTTTTGCTCTGCACTCCAATTCATTTTTGGAAATTTAATTTCAGGCAAATTGAATTTTAAAGAGCCGACGTTTTCCTTATAGACATTTAACGCACCAATACCGATTAAGAGATTGCCAGCAGCAGCCGTCAATACAGTTTCCAGAACACCGAACGTTCCCATCAAAAAGAATCCTGTCAAAAAGCAACCGCAGGCCGCGCCTAAAGTGTTGAGCGCGTAAAGCAGGCTTATCTGTGTTCCTATGCGCTTGTCATCGGTAACGCAATATTTGCTGATAAGCGGAAGAGTCGCACCCATAAATGTTGTAGGCACCAACATCAGGATGAAGGACAAAAGGACCTTCAATAGGTTTTGCAGCGGTGGTGATTCTGGAATAACGCTGTGGAGCAGGGAATAAACATACGCAAAATCGGCAAATAACAGTGAAAGAAGAGCACCGCTCGCGAATATTAAAACTTCTATCCAACCGTAGACTCTGAGAGCGGAGGATGAAGAGGATAACCTGTCAGCAGCATAACCAAAGAGATAACTGCCTAGCCCCAAGCCGGCCATAAACCCGGCAAGCACTACTGAGACTGAGAAAACGGTGTGCCCGAAAACAAGGGTGAGCATTCGGGTCCACACGATTTCATAAATCAGGGCCGTAATACCAGATGCAAAGAATAAAAAGTAGACTATAGGCGAACGTTGCATATTTTATATATTATTTCAGTTTTAAACTTGACTGGGATATTGTGCGCAAAAATCGAAAATTTGCTTGATTCTACTCAATAATACCCCGCTATTATGCTCATATCCCCGGCAAACATTCAAAATAATTGACATTGGCTCGGGCTTCAAGTAATTTTTATAAATACCGTGTTTTTATAATAATAAATGAAGGTTCTTTAAATGGGAACTCAAGAAATAAAGATGACAGATGCCGACCATCCTTACGCTAAAGAAAATGGTGTGGTGTGGGCCGAAGAGGCTTGGGAACGTGTAAAACATGCGCCAGAATTTGTTCGCCCGGGAATCCGCAAGCTCATGGTGCAACGTTGCGTGAAGCGCGGTTTTAAAATTGTTACTTCTGATTTTCTGACGGAAATCAGAAACGAATCCATGATGCTGGTGTCCAAACGAGTCAAAGGTTTTGGATTTGAAGAATTGAGTATGGATGCCTTTGATGTGGCCAAGGAAAAAATGCGGGAAAGCCCTCGTAAGGTGGAAGTGATTGAAGAGATCGAAGATTTTCTCTCTATGCGCACAGAAAAAAAAGACGATATCGTAGAAAAATTCAAAAGTTATATGGAAGTGACACCTACTTCAGGCGTTCCTTGGAGTAAAGAGGCCAAGGAGAAAATGGAAAAAGTACCTCCTTTTGTTCTCGGCATGGCCAAGCAAACCATTGAAGGGCGTGCCAGGGAAAGGGGAGACAAAATGATCACTCCCGATATCATTGATGAGGTGTTCACCAATATTATGCCATCCTCTGCCAAAGAAGCGATGGGCATGGAGGTGACCGAAGAAGACCTTAAGCAGGATGAACAAATCAATAAAGATAAAGACGCGCCAGTTGAAGTTTCTATGAAATGGGAAGACGATGCGCTGGACAAGGTATCTCGCATTCCCATTCCTTTTATCCGTAATATGGCCGTGAAACGGATTGAACAGGAAGTGACCAAGGCTGGCAAAGATGTTGTAACGATGGATTTGTTCGAACAATATCGGTTTACTTTTTAGTCAGGCGGCTCTGAAAAAATTAATTCCTTCCTCTTTTTTTCTGAGATTAGTTTTTGTATCTCACTCCAGAGTTCTTTTCTTCCTAAATGGTTCTTACTTGAATAGGTCACTGTTGCCAGGGTCTGGTCCCCTTTAAACGCGGCTTTGATTATTTTGGTTTGCTTGCCACGTTCTGTTCCTGATAATTTATCTGATTTAGTAATGATCAGGATATAAGGCCTGCCCAGGTCTTCGAGCCACTCTTTGAGTGTCAAGTCGAGTTCTGTAGGTTTACGGCGGATGTCAACAATGAACACGATTGCTGTCAAAGGGTCTCGATTAGTCAGATATTCTTCAATCATTGTTCTCCACTTTTTTTGCAGGGCCGGAGTGACCCGTGCAAACCCATAGCCGGGAAGATCAGCAAACATCAGTGTTTCATTGATTCGAAAAAAATTGATCTCTCTTGTTTTTCCAGGTGTGGAGCTGATGCGAACCAGTTTTTTGCGATTTAAAAGAGAGCGGATCAGCGAAGACTTGCCGACATTCGATCGTCCGACAAATGCAAACTCCGGATAAGGTTCTTTGGGGTATTGCTTTGCCGAAACAGCACCGGTCACAAACTCCGTGGTTATTACTTTCATTTTTTATGTTTTATTTTCCAAACTTGTTTATAACCAGACCCGATAACAGCTTAGGATAGAAAAACGTTGCCTTCTGTGGCAAACGGATTCCCATTCCTGCTAAACGCCGCACCTCATCTATTTGAGTGGGATTTATAAAAAAAGCCACATCATAATCTCCCGCATCGACCATTGCCATGGCCTCTTCGGAGTTTACCTTATAAGAAACATATTGCTGGCCTGCTATATCGCGTGTGTCGATATCGAAAACTTCTCGAAAAATTATAGCGTGCAATTGCATGACATCCAGCACTTGCAAATCCTTTGGTTCATTTTTATCAAGCAAAGGTAAAATATTTTTTGGGTCATGCGCAATCAATGTATAAGTTTGATTTTTACCCATATAAGCGCAGAAGGTGATACGGTCTTTCCCAAACTCCTTCAATCGAGATTTTATTTCACGCCCACTCACTTCTGTAGTCCAGGGAATGACATCAAAGTATTCACTCACCTGTTCTAAAAACTTTACAAGATCAAACGGCGTCGGACTTTTTACAACGCGGTGAATGGGAAAAATGGACATCGAATCGGAGTCCATGTTCGTTAGAAACATCATTACATGAGCGCTGTCGATCACTTTATCTTCATTGTCTTTGGCAAAAGCCAGTGCTGTTTCATATCGATGGTGACCATCGGCAATATATATTTTTTTATCACGGATCAGGTCACATATTTTTTGATTTTTTTCAGTATTGTTCAAACGCCAGAGTTTATGAGCTACTTTATTATCATCAATGACCGATAATGGATTGGCTTTTATACCCTCCTGAAGAAAAAAATCGATATTACCTTCTGGGTCGGAATATAAACCGAAGATGGGGCTGAAATTAGCATGGCAAGCGTTGAGAAGTTTGGTGCGGTCGGTTTTTGCCTTAGCAAGAGTGAATTCATGGGGGCAAATATTACCTTCACTAAAGTCTTCTGTTTTGACAAGCGCAAAAAATCCGATGCGGCAAAAATTTTCTCCTTCAAACTCATATTCTTGGCTGTATATATAAAACCCAGGCTCATCATCTCTCTTCAAAATACCTTCATTTATCCAATCTTCAAAAACTTTTGCAGATCGTGTATAGCGATTGTCCGTTTCAGAATCTTTTTCAGACTCTTTTCCCAGTATCAGGCGAACCACGTTATGTGGATTTTTCTGATACAACACTTCCTGTTGATCCGCGGATAATACATCGTAAGGGGGTGCCGTAACTTCATCGAGAGAACCAATGATATCGAGATTATATAGCAAGCCTTTGAAAGGGATAACTTCGATCATATTTTGATCTCACAGGAAAAGAGTATCTATTTCCAAAAAAAGATTATAACAAATAGAAATGAAGTTTTTAAGTCGCCTATAGAGCTTCGCATTGGCACAACTCACGAATATAGCGCACCAGTTCATGGATCGTCGAATCGCTCAAGGTATTTCCCCACGCGGGCATACAGGGTGCCCGGCCGACGGATAGGCCGCCAAACTTGATAGCCTCAAAAAATTGTTCATCGGTTCGGGTTTCGAGATAACTGGCTTTAGTGTGGTTCCGTGGGGGCACAGTTAAAAACTTGGCATTGATACCATCGCCCTTGCCTTTAATGCCATGGCATTGTGCACAATACCATTGGTAGGTTTCGCGTGTTTTCTCGGTAACAACAACAGGTTTTGGAGTGGTCTTTTCTATAGGAGTAGACGAAAGTGACTCGGTTTTCATTGGAGGTCTTGGCTCTTCTGCGGATTTTTCGCTACAGCCTGTTATGCCTACGGCAATCAGAAAAACACAATACTTCAAAATAAATATGGGTGAACTTTTTTTCATAGGTCAGCGCTTATTTTCATTTTTCAAAGTCGAAATGAATTGTGTAAGCCGTAAGCGCGTTTCATCTGCCATCTTGTAAATAGGCATACGACTTTTATTTGAATATGTTTTGGGGCTCTTAAGCCAGCTTTCTACCCAGCGCGCCTGCAATCGATTTCCCGCATTGACGAGAGAGGGGCCAGAAATTCCACCTCGAACTTTTCCCGCAAGGTTCAAACTTTGGTGGCAGGAAATACAACTGAACGTACGCTCGAACTCGTATTTTATTTTTGCTTTTTGTCCTTTTGTTAAAGGCTCGAGGTGGTTGATCTTTTCCGGGAGATCAAGAAGTATTAACTCCATCAACTCCTGAGTGATTTGCCCCGCATCCTTTTTAGAAAGCGCAGGATGCCTCTGACTGTCTGCTTGTGTTCCTTTCAGGAAATCGGGGTCTCCAGTGCCTCCTGCACTTCTGATGGTTACAGGATTTTGAAGGTATTGCTTAAGCCAGGAGGCCTGAAATTTATTCCCTGCATAGAATAAATCAGGTCCGATTTTTTCATTCCCATCCTTGGACAAACGATGGCATTCGGAACATTTTTTCTCTTGAATTAAAGAAGCGTGGGAAGGCATGGGGATACAAAGAAGCCATCCACCCATTAGAAGATAATTAAAAATTTTCATAGTGGGGTGGCCTCACTAAGTATCGGCAGGGGTTCGCTGGCCGGGGGCGCATCTTTTTCTTTGAAAATATCGTAGAGAAACTCAATGATTACACCTTCTTCCTTATTGGGTTTCATCGTTTCGTTGCTTTCATCGGATTCTTGCGGCAGTTCAGGTGTGAATTTTTCAGGAAGTTTTGGAGCTTCTGATTTTTCAATTTTAACAAATTGGTTTTTTTCAACATTGTAGAAAAGGTCTTCGCGGGGCTGCGACTGCCCCATATTGTTTTCACGAATCCGATGCCGAACATCATAAGGAAATTCTTTGCGACTCAATAGTCTGGAAAAATTCAACTCCCGTAAATTTAGAGAACGAAATGCCCGATAGCGGTCTGAAGGTTCCTGCAAGGCAGTGACCTCTTCGCTGTTGAGAAAACGCGACTTGTCGCCCGGGAAGAGAGTCTGCAATGCTATGCCGTTTGGGTCTATCCCTTGTTTGAGCTGGAAGTCTGAATTTACCTGATTATTTTGTTTTAATCCTAAAAAAAATTGCCCGGCATCCTGAATGGATTTTTTCAAGTTGTCCCCAAGCCCCATGGATAAAGAGTTTTGATGACAACTTTCACAGGAACGTACTGTTTTCCGAATCGTATGAGGCGAATAATCCGTCCAGATCAGGCCAGGGGAATCGTCTAGCGTTAAGGGGGGCTCCGCCCGCTTTGAAGGGAGGCCTGATGGTCCCGCTGGGTCGGTGATAAAATATTGATAGCGGGGTTTCAGGATGGCATATTTTCCACGCGAATTTTTACCCATCACCATATCGGACCACCCCGCATCAGAGAAGACGGTCCACCAGTATTCATCTAATATGTTGGCTTCAATTTTTTGCGGCAGTGATTTGGCAGTTGGCCAATCCAGCATCCCTGTTTTTTCACTGGAAGAATTTGACAATAGATATTGCAGGGAAGGGTCTGAAAGGTTCCAGCTTTTCCATTTTTCAGGATTAAAATTTCCTTCTCGTATAACATGCATGCCCCATTCTGTTGCCGTCCAACGGGCATGACAGGTCGCGCATTCCATTTCCTGCATATGTTTTGGAATCTGGTGCGCTATAGAAGGCTTGAGGTTTTTGAGTAAAGGAATGTTGTGCTTCTTCCCTGAAACCTTTGAGATTAAAACCCATTTCTTCTTAACCCGTTTAATATGAAACATGGGGGAACCACTTGAATTAACTAAAACCGTATCTCCCACACGAATTTTTTTCTTAAGATTAGGGTTAAGGTTGGCGCCCGCGATCATTTTTTTTGTGCTCGGGTCCGATTCGGTTAATAGAAATTCTTCAGGAAGTTTTTTCTGCGTGCCATGGCAATCGACACAGCGGATTTGCACTCCAGAATGAAGTTGGTCTGGTTCTATCTCGGGTTTCATTTCATCGCCAATATGGCAGTCGATGCAATGCATGCCTTTTTCACGATGGATATCGGGAACCAGAAACTCGTGCTCCTTACCGTATAAAACGGGTTTTTCTGCGTTGATCTGCTCCAGTGTTTCTCTGGGCCGTGAGGGTTTTGCGAATAACCCTTCGAATTCCTGTCCTACGCCGTTATTGTTGTGACAATGCTCGCACTGCAAACTGGGAACAGCAACAGTGAACTTATGTAGCAATGGATAGCCGCGTGGATTGTTCAAAGAATTTTCGGAAAATTTTCTGGCAAAGCGGTTTGGTTTGCCACCTTTTTTTTGCAGTTTTTGTATTGCCCGGTCATGTGACAATGAGATGCCATCGTTAGAGTAAATCATATGGCAGGAAGAACATCCCGATGCTCGATAATCTCCCGGGCGATGAGGACTTTCCGATCCAATATGGCAACGCAGGCATTTAGCCCTGAGAAACCCGTCTACAGGATGGCCAGTTGCAGCAAGGGGTAAGACCTGTTCGTCATCATCCGGTTGTAATGAAAATGGAAGTTCATCTTCAGGTTGCGCGCCCCAACCATAGCGGGTGATGTTGACCATTCTTTTGGCTGTGGACATAAGTGATCGCTCGACTTTGCGGACATGATCGCCATGGCATTTTCCACAGAATCGAGGAGCATTTTTTGCCGAGGATGGATTGGAAACAAGCCCTTTATGTGCATTCGGCAATGAGCTGGATCTCCTGTTGCCGCCATGGCAGCGAACGCACGAAAAACGGTGGTTGTTGCTGATCCTCTCAATTCCCTGATGGCAGGTGTAACAGCCACCACTTCTTTCAAGGTATTCTATTTTTCCATACACATCTTCGAGTGAAAAATTGGATTCTTTATAAAATTGTTCAATAAACTTATTGGTGTCTCCATACGTTTGAAATTGAACTCCATCCAATGTTGTGCCAGGTTGCAGAACTTTCTCTGAATTTCCCTGGAGTCCTCTGACTCGATAAAAAGGATCTTCGAAATCAGAAGCATCGATTTGAGTCTTGGGAGACGAGGCCGGCACCTCAACCATTTCTTTTGTGTGTAATGTGTTTTCAGATCTAGGAGCAATTTCTATCTCTTGGATATTTTTGGATTTGGATTCTGGTTTTAGAAAGAAATCCAGTATCCCGGAAGAATCTTTTTCCGGTTGGGTAGCAATCGACTCTTCATTTTGCTTTCCCTCAAAAAAATCAGAGAAATCGTTTGTATTCTGACCCGAGGAATAGGTGAGAAAGCTACCGAGGCAGAGCCCAACTATAACTACCAGCGATAGAAAAATTCGGAAGAATTTATTCACGGTTGTGTTTGCTCTAAGTTCAATATTTTTTCGCGCATTTTACGATGTTTCATTGTCTTTTCGAAGGCATAGCTTTTTTTAATATCCTGATAAACAGGGTCGTCATATTGATCGTGGCATGGAATGCAATTTCCTACTTTCAAAATTCTTACTATTTCTTTTTGGTTAAAAGGCCTGGCCTTGAGTTGATGACTTCCTGCAAGAATTTCTCCCCGCATTGAGACTTTTGCTTCGGGGTCAAATTTTGAGGCCTTGATCCGTTCATCGGAATGGTTCAGCGGAATCAAGGAATCATTTTCCCCGGTATTATTTGCACCAATGCTCAAGTCGCCTTCCCCTAATCCTAAAGTTTTAGAAGACAAATGGCAACTTTCGCAGGTGCGAACTTTTGGGCCTGTAGAATGAGGATTCAAAGAATAAGCAAGGTTTGATCCAGATGTATTATGAGGATTGGTAAAAGGCCATTCCTGATATTCTCCATAGTGTTCTCCTGTAGGCCCCAATACTGGAACCGGGTTTCCCTTTTCATCTAACAATGAAAAATGTCTTTCGGGTTGTGCCAGCATCGGAGCAACTTTTCCACGCGGCCCTATCATAAGTGCTGGTTGTTGAACTTGCATTGGAGGTGCAATTTTCAAATCCAACTTATCTTGCCCTAATTTCATAGAGACATGGCAACCTGGACATCGAACCACCCATTGGGAATGGCAGGCGGTGCATTCTAAACGAGATCGATGCTGTGGGATAAAATGGGCCTCTGCATCACGAACCAAAGGAATATCATAAACACGACCGCTACGTTTACCGAGGGTAACCATTTTTCCATTTTGAACTTTTACATTTGCCATCCGTCTTTTTCGTTCGGAAACAGCCATCGAGTCTCCGACAGAATTGGGTTCACCTTCATAGTGCTCACTGAGTCGAATGACCGCGTCTTTGGGGTCAGTAACTTGAGATACCAGAGGATAGCTATTGTCATCACCATGACAGGTTTCGCAACGGATTTCTACAGCTTGATGTTGCTTGGAATAAAGGTTGCCATCTCCCATGATATCGCGTTGCGTGTGGCAGTCGATGCAATCCATCCCACGAGCGGCATGAACATCGACGAGAACGTTTCCCTGGCCGGGGAATAGAGAAGTTTCTTTTATGGGTTGTTGCTTCTCTTGGCTTGCTACATCGTCTTTTTCAGATATCTCCTCAAAGTTTTTGAGGGATGGCTCGCTTTCATCACCCAGCACTTTTTCTTCGGTAAGTATTTCAACCCTTTCTAGCCCCTCTTCGATAGACACCTTTTTTTGAAGTGGCAGGTCGATATTTATTTCTTCATTGTCAGATTCGGTTGCATCCTGCTCTCTATCTGGAGAAGGGTCGTTACCCAAAGGCTGTAAAGAAAACCCTCTATGACATTGCACGCACACTGTGCGTTTTGGCAGGGCCTGAATCTTATGAAATTTTGCATGACCGATTTGTGTTTTGGAGATAGTCGGGTCATCGCCTTCATAGAGGCCTGTACTCGAATAAGTAAAATGACAAGCCGCGCAACCTTGAGACCGATATTGTCCCGGCGGCGGTGGGGAATCTATATGGCATTGAAAGCATTGCTGGCGCAAAAGTTGGTCGCCAGGATGTTTTGAAATCGCGTGGATGGATTTTTTACTTGATTTCGGGATATCCAAAGAAGAGAAGTAGGGCAGTTTATCCAGCTTTTCTAAAGCACCCCACTCATGCGGTATATTGCCGTCTTTGTCTGCAATATCTTCTGTTGCATAGCGTGCGGTCTTTTTATTTTGTCCGGCCCATTGATAGCGCAAACCTGAAATCACTCCAGCCATAGTATTCATCATGGATTTGTTTAATCGTTGAATATGATTGCGGTCTTCCTGCGCGTGGCCAGAGTGACAATAAAGTTGCCCGCAGGATTGCTCAACCACACTGAGGCTCGATGGATTGCGTTTCCCCGTCCCCGCTATGGGGTCGTATATCAATGTGGCGTGGGCCTGCTCTTTATTGATGGATTCAGGTTCTCCGCCATGACACACAGTGCAGCCAAACTCAGGCGGATGCGATGTGCTGACAGCAGATATTCCATCGTGGCAAGTGACGCAACGCTCTACCGAACGGTTCCTGTAACTCGAGACTTTCACCCAAGGGTAATCGGGCAGAGTCGCAGTGACCTTTGCTTCTTTGATGTGAAGCTCCTGAGTTCTCCAGAAATGCGCCGTTTCGTGATCGTTGGTATCGTTCACTTTTGTTTGGAAAAATTTTTGCTGCCAGAAAGTCCACCCCTTTTCTTGAGCATAGGCAGAGCAGACGCCCATCAGAGTGATCAGAAAAATTGCCAGTCCCTTTTTAAAAGTGAACACAATATTTTTTGGAAGTGAGAGCGAAGTTAAGAAATCAACCGAATCGTCTAAACGAATCAGACGGGCAAATCGTATACAACTGAAACTCTGT
>CALJGH010000252.1 GCA_938073925.1 uncultured Nitrospinaceae bacterium | reverse complement strand
GGCTCTCAATTTTATATTGTGGTAAAAGACTCTCACTTTCTTGATGGCCAATATACCGCATTTGGCAAAGTGATCAGTGGTATGGAAGTGGCCGATAAGATCGTTAATTCTCCTCGTGATTCTGCGGACAACCCGAACGATAGAATAGAAATGAAGTCAGTGAAAATTGTAAGCCGGTAACGGAAAATATTCCCCTCCCTTCATAGGCAGGCGAAGGTTGGTTTTTTTTAGTTATTCGCCAATCGTCAATATCCCAATCCTTACCCGTCTCCCCTCGTAAGCACCCATTGGGTGACGGGTAGGGAACATTTGAAATTCTTCTTTGATACAGGAAATAGAATGGAAAACGAGTTTAAAATTAATGTTTACGAGATCATGGGAACCTCGACTCCAGCCGGTAGAACGTCGGAATCCGGGGAGCCATCAGGGGAAACGATACGAAATGTCATAATAGAAAACTGGGAAAAGTATGAAAAGCTTTCGATCTATTTCGAAGGGGTGATGCAAATGACCCGGCCTTTTGTCGATGAGGCATTTGCCAAAGTGCTTGAGGTTTATTCTTTAGATCAGTTCAATCAGAAACTGCATTTCCCCGATGCCAACGATCGACTCGTAAAAAGTTTAAACGATGCGATCAAATTGCGGCTAAAGATTATCAAGATGCATAAGGACCGTGCTGAAGAGGAAGGTTTGTAAGTAAAGCCTCGTTCTATTTCAACGCGGTTTTCGCTACGTCTTCTATGAAAGGGTTTAGAAAGGCTGAAATTGCCTCCGCATTCTGAACCGTGTAGACACGATTGTGTGAGGTGACGGGTTCATCTACTATAATGGCTTTTGCGTTTTCTAACTCCTTGACAGCTTTTTTATTTCCAGGCTCTGTCGTGACTTCCAGGTTTTGAAGCAGCTCCGCTTTTCCCAAGCAAGGCACGGCACTTCCGATGGCGGCGACTACCATTTTAGATCGGTGGCGATCATTGAGAACAAGCCGTACTAACTCGTCCTTCCATAAGTAGGACCTTGCACCGTTCCCACCAATTACGATGACTCCATGAAAAACTCCCTTGATTTGCCGTACTCCTTTTGCTGCGGAAACATAACTATCTCCGGTGATGCCTTCGATGGCATCGACGATCAATACATCGGGGGTGGTGCGACCGCCTTTCATGCCGACCGCTTCTTTTAGTTTGTTGGATGCGACCAGAACATTGGCTCCCTCGGATTTCAAAGATTCAACAACCGGGTCGAGTTCTCTCTCCATATAATAATCTTTGGGGATGATGATCAGTATATTTTTTCCTACAAGCCGCTCCATATTTTAGTGCCCTTCGAAATTAAAGCCTGAGTTTTTATTTTGATTTTTAGCATTGAAGTCTAGCATAAAGCGGTAAAGGAGAAACCCGTTTTTTGTGGAGAGTTGTTCCCCGTGTTGAATTAGGAAGTTTTTAAAGATCGCTTTTTCACCAAATGTCAGTGCGGAATCCTTTCCAAAAACATAATCGAAGTTGAACAGGGCATGGTTAATACCCCGGATCTGCAGTCGGTTTGCGATGTCGGCCGCATAGACTCCTTTGTCAATAATTTCAGTCAAGGTCTCGGCACGAGCGTCGTTATGGAAAGGTTGATTCATTAAGTACCCTAGATTTTTCATGTCAATCAGTATGACCCTGTCGTTTTCCGTCAACATTTTGTTGGCGTCCTGATAGATAGGGTAAGCGTTGATTTGCCGTGTTAAAAATTGTTCTCGATTTTCCTTGTTAAGTAGGTAAGAAAGCGGCTCAATGCGAAACCATTCTTTCATTATTAAGGAAGTATTGAACAATAAACCAAGTGCCAGAACCGTTGTTAAAAAAAACTTTTCTCTTTTCCCAGTACTGTTTTGCTGGAATAGCTGTTTGAGTCCACTGACCATTAGCATTGAAAGGAAAACAAATGCAGGTGCAAGAAGGTGAATGGTTTGCATCTGGACAAACCAGAAAACCAGTAGCACCAAAAACACAATAACTGCAGGGTAAGACTCGCGACGCAAACCCAAAAGAGCAGGCAATAGCAATAAATAAAGGATGCCGATTTGACCATCGAATGAGAGGGACTGTAGTTCGCTGAAAAAGATCAGGTTGATGGGGAGAGACAAAAAATCTATAAAAAATAGCGGGTTGCCGGTAAAAAAATAGTTTCTTGCCAGCCAGGGAGATAGCATCAGCAAAGAACCCAGTACCAGTAACAGGCATTGGCCTGCGGTCTGGCTCGTTTTTTTATGGGTGCGACCGTGAATAGAGAGTCCTAAGAATGCCAGGGGTAAAACGATGACAGTAGTAAGTTGGGTCGCCACAGCGGCACCGGCAAACAGAGTCATTAAGAAGAACCAGGAGGATTGTTTTCGTGTGCATCCGTTTTCCCATGCATAAAAAGCCAGGAAAACATAGGCCGCTGCTTGCAGATCGACATAAGCCGAAGAAGCCACACTAAAAAAAGTGGGAGTTGAAATAAAAATCAGCGGAGTCAGCCAGGCATAACTTTTTCCAACCTTTTGCTTGGAGTATTGCCAGAGAGCGAATAAAAGCAAAAAGACAACTCCTAAACCGGTGAGTTGCGCCAGCGAATCGGAACCCAGAGCCAAAGCAAAAAGGTAAAGCATTTCTATTTGCTGAGGGAAAAAGGAATAGATGTTGTCGGGCAGGTTGACCAAACCTCCCGCTTGCAGAAAAGCTTTTGGCACAGCCAGATGATAGACTAAAGCATCAGTTGCAAACGCAGGAGCCAGGGCCAGACTTATAGAAAGAAGAACGAGGAGCCCGAGAAACGACTGCGCCATATTTTTTAATCCATCCTCTTCTATGGATTGCGGGCTACTGAAAATATTCAAGGCGTGCTTCAGGTGTAGTAAATTCTTCCAGCCGATGAGAAAAAATACTCCGAGAATAACCCAGCAGACCGCAGAGCTTATGAGGCCAGAGAATACCAAGACCGTCATAATGACTGAGATTATAATGGAGCCTAGCGCTGTGGAAAACAAAAATGCTTCGCCGGGTCCGGAGAATTTTAGTTTACTTGTGAGGATCTGGCCGGAATTGTGGAAAGCCAGAATAATTAGGAGGAAAAATGTGAAATCCATCAGCAGGAATTCAAAAATACAGTTCTATATGAGTTAGCCAGTCGTTCAAAAAAATAAACGGGGTGACAAACAGGTTTTAGCTTATAACCCCGCTAGTTTCGTTGTTTTCAAATAACGAAAATTCTTCATTGGCTTCCTTGTAGTCATCGAACCAACCGGCAGCCGGATTTCTATAGAAAGCCAAAAAGCGTGCGTTATCGTCCTCGCTTGCGGCACGTGCATATTTGAAGAAAATTTGATCTTCAGTCATTCCCACCACTTCAATTTTTCCCGACTCATGGGACATGACAAGACGAGCCCTTTTAGCAAGTCCGGAGCAACGTATTCGTGCCTTTTCAAAAATTTCATAACCCTTCTCAACTGGAACAGAATAGGTTTCGTTACCGAGAGTCGGGCGACACAAAAATACATAGTATGGCGGAACACCGATGAATGAAAGTTTGGAGAATAGTTCGGCCAGCACATCGGGGTTGTCATTGATTCCTTTTAGCAAAGGCGTCTGGTTTACCAGTGTGACTCCCGCATCCATCAAAGCGTTGAGTCCTTCAATCGCCTGTGGCGTAAGTTCTCGGGG
>CALJGH010000251.1 GCA_938073925.1 uncultured Nitrospinaceae bacterium | reverse complement strand
ACCAATTTAATTGAAGTTTTTTCGCCACAGTTCGGCTTAAGGATCGATTGCAAGCCAATTTACATGGGTTAGGGCGATACGCTAGCTCCCATGCAGAAAGATCAGCTTGGGTAGCTCGATAGTTATGATAACCGCCATTGCGTTTGATTTCACAACTGATCGTTGAAGGGGGACGATTTAAATGTTTAGCGATTGAGCGAATGGATAAATCAGCCACAGTACCTCTTGAAATTTCTTCTCGTTCAGACAGGGTAAGAACCCGTTTAGATTTTTTGCGAAGGGGTGAACGAATGCCACCCGTTGGTGCCAATATATTAAAAATAGAAAAGAAAGGACGATCAAATAATCGGCCGATTTAGGTCAGAGACTCGCCTTTGTTCCAACGATCTCATATCTCCTGTTTCTATGCACAGGTGTATTAAATTCGGGTTCTATATGCCATTTGCAACACTCCATCTTTTTATTTAAGATTATATTGTTACGTTGACCGGTTGAGAACGCCGTCGATAGCGGACGCTATTTTAAAATATTACAGTAAAAGGCTTGAGGATATTAGTTTCGCTTTATGGGTATTGATTAGTAGAGTCCAACGTAACCCTGGAGAAGGGAGGAGGGGGGCTCCCTTAAAAGGGAGCCGGAGAGAAAAAAGCTTGTTAGCCATCGAGGTTGGCACGCCACGGATTGAATCACTTGGAGGTAAATTCAATCCGTTGGAGGTGGCAGTACCAGTTCGAATCTTCAGCTATACATATAGCAATCCCCATGCCAAATCTAAAATCAGACCACAAATAAACGATAAAGATATATAAATAAAGGGTTTTATAATTTCAGAGCAGAGAGGCTCGCGTCAGAATTTCCGGCAAAAAATGAACGGATACCCGACTGCAACGTCAATTTTTTTCCGGAATTTTACAATAGATGGAAAACAAACTCGGTCATAGTGCGTGTGGCTCGTAGAGTTTGTGAACGCAGTGACAGGGCACTGGCGATAGAACCGGGATGCGTCAGAACATACCACCCGGCTTTCAGTTTGGAAATTTCCCCATCGCTCCCAAGAAACGAAGAACTGTCCAGAATTTCCTGTTCGACGGAATCAGAAATTGCGCGCACAGATAAAAACGGCAGGTTTTTATCCGTTGCCACTTTAGCAATCGCAGAGGTTTCCATTTCCACCGCTTCGGCTGAAAAGCGTTCACCAAATTCTTTTTTATCTTGTGGATTGTGAATAACCTTATCCGCAGTGACCAGTCTTCCTGAAATGATTTTATAGTTTTCCCGGGCGGGAACGTTTAGTGCCGACTGCAACCATTGCTGATCGGGCACAAACTCTAAGGAAGATTCCACATCCACAATCTGCTCAGCGACAATCAGATCGGTCACATCAAGCTTGGAGACTAATCCGCCTGCATATCCAATACTGAGCAACCTATTAGGAGAAAATTGTTCGATGGTTTGTAATGCCGCCTCAGCGGCACGTTGCTTGCCAACTCCGGTGCGAACAAGGACTATATTCTTCCCCTGCCATTTTCCCGGCCAGGCTTCGGATTTACCCAGACGAATTCGGTCAGAAATATTCATTGCCTGTTTGATACCGGCGATCTCTTCGGAAACAGCTGCCAATATGGCTGTGGTTTTATTCATAGCGGCAAGTATACAACCGAATTCTAGGTTCTGGCAACGGAGTGTGCTAAGGTTCTCCCCTCATTAAACTACACGAGCAACAAAATAGACCATGGCAAAAACCAAATTAAACATACCTGTGAAACGGGGCGACCGACTGGAATTGGATGTAGAAACCCTGGCATCCAGCGGCGATGGACTCTGCCGCCACGAAGGCTATACGGTGTTCACCCCCGGCGGCCTTCCCGGTGATCGCGTCCGAGGAAAAATGATCAAAATCACACCGCGCTTCGGCGTGTTAGATATATTCGAACGGACACAGCTTTCCAAAGATCGGGTCGACCCACCCTGCCCTGTATTTTTTAAATGTGGCGGCTGTAAATTTCAAGATCTTAACTACGAAAAACAACTCGAATTTAAAATTCAAGTGGTCCGAGACAACCTGAGTCGTATTGGCGGAGTTGAGCTTCCAGAAAAAATCGAAGCCTTCGCGGCAGACAAACAATACCAGTATCGCAACAAAGCCAGTTTCGCAGTACAGGGAAAAACCAGTGACCCGCAAATCGGATTCTATTCCGAAGGGTCACATAAAGTTGCCGATTCGCCCACTTGCGATATTCTTCCAGAACCTATCAACAATGCCAAAGAATGGCTGAGAGAAATCTTAAAGAAAAATCAAATTTCCGTCTACAACGAAGGAAACCATCGAGGACTGGTAAGAGGACTCGTTATTCGGCATTCAGAGTCCACCGGTGAAGTTCTTGTGGGAATGATGACCAATGAAGGCCGATTCCCAAGAAATTTTCTGACCGAACTTACCGAAGAAAAAAAACTAAAAGAACTTGGTATTGTCGGCATCATTCAAAACATCAACCCGCGTGCCACCAATGTGATTCTAGGAAAAGAAAACAGATTGCTATGGGGAAAGGAAAGGCTTACAGACAAACTTGCCGACTTGAGTTTCCACCTTTCCCTCGGGTCCTTTTTTCAAATCCATTCAGCGCAAACTTTACGTCTCTACGATCTTATCGACAATTGGGTCGATGCCGCCGAAGGGAAAACCATCATCGATGCTTATAGCGGTTCCGGAGGCATTGCACTGTGGCTCGCGGCAAAAGGTAAAAAAGTGATCGCCATCGAACAATTCGAACCGGCTATGGAAGATGCACGTCTGAGTGCAGAAACCAATGGCATCAGCTCTTGCCAGTTTCTGACCGGGAGTGTGGAAGAGCACGCGCCGCACGTTATATCTAAAGAAAAAGTTCATACTTTCATCATTGATCCACCCCGGAAAGGTTGTTCCGAATCGGTTATAAAAACCTTACTGCAATCACAACCGGAACAAATCATCTATGTCTCCTGCAATCCATCCACCCTCGCCCGTGACCTAGAAAGGCTAGAAGGATACAAAATTCACGATATGCGGGTGATCGATATGTTCCCACAAACCCAGCACATAGAAACTGCCGTTTATCTCAAGCAAATAAAATCTGCCGAAAATTGATTTGAGCCCAGTTTAATGCGGTTTGGTTGTCTATCTAGGTCCCATAACGCGGGACGTTATAGGTCTATTCTTTTCTAAGCGATACAATCCGCTCAAGCTTCTGGAAAATGGTTCGGCTGATCACCCTTCACATCAACTAATAGTAAAAGGATAAACGATACCTGTTTCTCTATACAGGCACCGATCTATTGCCCCCGGCCGCATGGCCGGTTAGAAGCGGGCGTGTTTGGGAGTCCGAGGAAAAGGGATGACATCGCGGATATTTTCCATACCCGTGACGAACTGAACTAAACGTTCGAACCCTAACCCGAACCCGGAATGTGGAGCTGACCCAAATCTCCTGAGGTCGAGATACCACCAATATTCTTCGGGACTCAAACCACTGTCTTTCAGGCGCTTTAATAATATATCGTAGTTCTCTTCACGCTGACTGCCGCCAATGATCTCACCAAGTTTGGGAATCAGGACATCCATCGCCCGAACTGTTTCGCCATCTTCGTTCAGTTTCATATAAAACGATTTAATCTTTTCTGGATAATTGTAAACAATGATCGGTTTCTTGAACACCTTTTCGCTAAGATAACGCTCGTGCTCTGCCTGTAAAGCGCACCCCCATTCAACGGAGTAGGTGAATGTCTCCGTCGATTTTTCCAGGCGGTGGATTGCATCGGCGTAAGTCAATCTCTCAAACTGGTTATCTACAATATGCTGTAGAGTTTCGAGAGTGGATTTATCAATGCGCTGATTAAAAAACTCCATATCCTCTGTACAATTTTCAAGAACGTCCGCAAAAAGGTATTTAATAAACTCTTCGGCAAGATCCATATCGTCATCCAAGTCATAGAATGCCATTTCCGGCTCCACCATCCAAAATTCGGAAAGGTGGCGGCTGGTGTTGGAATTCTCTGCCCGAAAGGTCGGACCAAAAGTATAAATATCTGAAAGAGCCTGGGCATAAATTTCCCCTTCCAGTTGTCCACTCACTGTGAGAGAAGTTTTTTCGCCGAAGAAATCCTGCGCGTAATCAATTTTTCCTTCCACTTTGGGGGGATTATTAAGATCAAGGGTGGTGACCTGAAACATCTCCCCGGCACCTTCACAATCGCTGGTAGTGACAATCGGCGTATTCAGATAGACAAACCCACGGTCATTGAAAAACTGATGAATGGCATAGGCCAGT
The DNA here is from genome assembly GCA_938073925.1 of uncultured Nitrospinaceae bacterium. Taxonomy (GTDB): domain Bacteria; phylum Nitrospinota; class Nitrospinia; order Nitrospinales; family VA-1; genus UBA8687. The sequence goes on along the minus strand of CALJGH010000251.1, from coordinate 5,993 downwards.
CGGCTTCTAACTCGCATAACAGCACCAAACGTATTCGTGCGTGGACGAAGGTGCGCGATTTCGCGTAAATATTCGAACGAATGGCGTTTTTTCTGTAAAGGATAGGTCTCCGCATCCGCCGTACCATAGACCTCTAAAGCCGTTGCCTGGACCTCCATCTTTTGCCCCTTGCCTTCCGAGGCCACGAGCTTGCCAGTAATAGCCACACAACTTCCTGTTGTGATCTGTTTATCCAATTCCTGGAATTCATTCAGGGAATGGTCAACAATGGCTTGAATATTTCCCAGACAAGAACCGTCATTGATTTCAAGAAAAGAGAAGCCTCCTTTAGAATCGCGACGGGTGCGCACCCAACCTTTCACCAAAACGCTTTCCTGTTCTTCTTTGCAATTAAGCAGTTCTTTAATTTTTGTTCGTTTCATTGATCTCTTTCTTTGAATGCATCGCTCAAAAACAAACCCACTTCGCATTGACAATAAAGGGGTTTTCAGATATTTTAGTTTGTAACAATGCCTCCTGAAGGCAGATATTCTTTCTCCCGAAATGGGAGAATATACACTCCAAAGTGTTATTCCGTGTTTATTCTAGGAAACTTGTTACAAGCAACAGCGACTATTTTGAATGTCATCCTACAGTTGTATATGTGGGTCATCATCATTCGTGCTTTATTATCCTGGGTCAACCCAGATCCTTATAATCCTATCGTGCAATTCCTTTACAGTATAACAGAACCTGTTCTACAACGAATCCGACAACTCGTACCCATGTCGGGAATTGGAATAGATTTTTCACCCATCATTGTCCTGTTAGCCATCATGTTTTTGCAAGGGTTTCTTGTGGAATCCCTCGCCACACTTGGGGCAAGACTAAATTAATCAACCATGCGTTTGAGTTATCTCGACATACTGGAACAATGTTTTCACGATAAGTTCCGCGGTTATAACAAACAAGAGGTGGACACCTTCCTCCATCTTGTCGCTGATGATTTCAAATCCATGACCGCAGAAATCAAAGATAAAGAAAAGCTAATTGTAGAAAAAGACGATGCAATAAAAGAATTGCAGGCCGATCTGGAGTCCCGACCTTTGGAGAATGACTCCACCCTCCCCCCGGAGACAGAAGAAGAACTTGCCGATTTAAGAAAGCAAGTCGAAGAAAAAGATCTATTAATAAAAGAAATGCAGGATGCCAAATCTCCTCCTGAAAATGGAGACAACCCTTTCTCTCAGCTCACACCTGAGATGCTCAAGCAAAAAGCGAAAAAGATAATCAACGCCGCGAAAGACCAAGCTGAGCAACATAGACAGGATGCAACGCAAGAAATGGAATTATTGATGAAGGATGTAGAAAAATTAAAAGACCAAAAAAAAACCTTGATGGCCAATATCAAGTCAACCGCCATCGAGCATCTTAATAAATTTAAAGCCGGGGCACCGAACGGCGGCTCTGGAAATGCCGATTAAGCCCTGCGATAATAAAATCCGTTTCTCTGCAATAATACAACCCCGGTCATCGAAAAACGAAGTAACAGGGGTATATAACGATGCTTTAAAAATACGTTTAACCTCACCGCCTGTCGATAATAAAGCCAATAAGGCCTGCATGAGTTTTTTTGCTAAGTGGCTAGGCATCAGCCCTTCGAAAATCAGCATTGTTCAGGGGCTCAGCAGTAAAAACAAAATCATTGAAGTGGATGGCCTCACGGAAAAACAGTTCCACGAAATATTAAAAACCAAAAACCTTTTACAATAAACCACCCTTATGATCAAAACCATTGAGTATATAGACGGAGTCGTACGCATGATCGACCAAACACGACTGCCTGCAGAAAAAGAATTTGTCGACTGTCGCACCATCGAAGAAGTAGGTCATGCCATAAAAACCATGGTCATCCGCGGAGCACCTGCGATTGGTGTTGCCGCCGCTATGGGAGTCAGTTTAGGAGCAGACTCAATAGAAGCCTCTACCTTTGAAAGCTTTTATCAAGCGCTAGAAGAAAAATGTGATCGACTTGGGCAGTCACGGCCCACAGCAGTCAACCTTGCCTGGGCCATCAAGCGCATGAAAGATGTCGCGCAGAGCAACAAGTCTCTTTCCATAGCCAAATTAAAGTCCCGATTAAAAGAAGAGGCACTCACAATTTTAACCGAAGACATAGCCACCAACGAAGCGATGGGACAACACGGTCAAACCCTTGTTAAAGATGGCAACGTGATCTTGACCCATTGCAATGCAGGCGCCCTTGCAACAGCAGGGTTTGGCACTGCATTAGGCGTTGTTCGCGCATCAGTGAATGCCGGGAAAAGTATTCGCGTACTGGCAAATGAAACACGACCTTTTTTACAAGGTGCTCGTTTGACCACATGGGAATTAAAAGAAGACGGCATTCCGGTAAAACTGATCACCGACAATATGTGCGGCTTTTTTATGAACAAACAAGAGATCGATCTGGTCGTTGTTGGTGCAGACCGTATTGCAGCAAACGGAGACGTTGCTAATAAAATTGGAACTTATATGGTCGCGGTACTCGCCAAAGAAAACAATATTCCGTTCTATGTCGCTGCTCCTGTTTCTACACTCGACCTTTCGCTTGCATCAGGCAAAGAGATTCCTATTGAAGAACGTTCTTCTGAAGAAGTGATGACCATTAATAAAAAGCGCATCGCGCCTGAAGGAGTGGAAGCTGCGCATCCGGCATTCGACATCACGTCTAATCATTTAGTCACAGCCATCATCACAGAAAACGGAATTGCACGTGCTCCCTTCACGGAATCGCTAAAAGCTCTCGCCAACCAAAAATGAAAGCGTTGATTCTCGCGGCAGGGTTCGGCACGCGCCTTAAACCCCTAACAAACGAACTCCCTAAACCTTTATTCCCGGTTCTCAACCGTCCCATTCTGGAATACACCCTGCATTTTCTCAGTTCGCAAGGCATCAAAGAAATCGCCATCAATCTCCATCATAGGCCTAAAAAAATCATCGACTATTTTGGTGATGGAAAAGATTTTGGAGTGAACCTGCATTACTCAAAAGAAAAAAAGATTCTGGGTACGGCGGGAGGTATAAAAAAACTACAATCTTTCTTACAGGATGAAACGTTTATGGTCATCAACAGCGATGTATTTGCTGATATCAACTTGAATGATGTCCTTAAGTTTCACAAAGAAAAAAAATCAAAACTGACCCTCGTGGTTCGGCAAGATGCCAATATAGAAAAGTATAGATCTATACAACGAGTGGAAGAAGGACGCATCGTTCATTTTCTTGGGAAGGGCATAAAAAATTCAGAGCCTGTCACTCAGGTTATGTTCACCGGCATACAAATAATGGAACCGGATATTTTCTCCCGCATTCCAGAAGACAAATTCTGTGGCACCTCTGAAGATGTTTTTCCCGGAATGATTCGGGATGAACTGCCCGTTTATGGTTTTCTACACGATGGATACTGGATAGATATGGGAACACGCGAAACCTATATCCAGGCGCAAGCCGACGCGCTTGATGGCAAATTATCCTTAAAAACTTCTTCCTCAAGGAATCCCGAAGGCCCACTTGTGGTACCTCCGGTTCATATCGGGAAAAACTGCGAAATATCACAAGACGCACAGTTAGGGCCGTATGCAGTATTGGGAGATGGTTGCCGGGTACGATCAGGCTCGGTGGTGGAAAATTCCATACTCTGGCCGGGAGCCACCGTAGGAAACAATTCCTCTGTGCAAAACAGCATCATCGGTGAAGGAGCAGCTATTGATTCTGGAATTAATGTGAAAGACCGTTTGATGTCATCAAACGAAAAAACTCCCCTCCCTTAAAAAAGGAGGAGAGTTTTAATTGTGCTGTATTACAACAGTTTGTGATTACTCAGCGTCATCGTAGAAACAGAGATCGCACCCTCTTCGCAATTGATGATGCGGCGAGATTCAGGAAGATCGGCTTCACCCACTCGCGTGTATTCATCGGTATAGCTTTCCACATCCTTCAATCCTTTTGTTTCTGGATTGAAATAGAACACGGAGTATTTTCTTGTCAAAAACTTATCGTCCTGAGTCTTTGTGCTTTCCTCAATATTGATCGAGAAAGAAAAACGAGGTGTCTGCCGGTTGATCTGTTGAATACGTCCATCCTTGATGCGATAGAAGGAGCTCATGCCATCGCCACCCATAACAAGCTTGCGTCCTAAAGGATGCGTACCGTCATCGCCGAAAACCAGTTTATATTTTCCATCTGACTCTTCAAAAGAACGAGGTCCGCGGTGCATAGCAATGGATGACAGATTTTCGTTAAGAAAACCTTTCGCATTTTCTTCTTCAATGCTGATTTTAATATCCTTTGGTCCTTTGACCGTCACGGTGCCTTTTTGTTCTTCACCGTTTATATTGGCGACTGCATCTGCAGTGAACCCACCAAAATTAGCCGGCCAGCGAGACGTGTTATTAAAAACTTCCTGCATTGCCTTGCGAGCTTCGGTATCATCTTCGAGAACGGTTTCTACATCTTTATCTTTGGTATAGGTTGCCATCTAAAATCTCCTTAAAACAATAAGAGCCTGCCCAAAATTTCGGCAGGCTTTTTAATTATAGAAAAATGTTACATCAAATAAAATGATTATACCTTATTTCACTGCCACACTGATATCAAGAACACCGGCTTTCTGCAAAATGCCCATTACCTCGATAACCTCACCATAAGGTAGAACTTTATCAGCACGAATAATGGCTGTTTGTTTTTTGCTTTCCACATCCAATTTTTTCAGGGCTTGTTCCAGTCCCAAAATGTTGATGTTTTTGCCCGCTAAGGTCATTTTCTTGTCTTTCGACATTTGTATTTCAAGATTTTTTGGGGTTTCGTCAACTAACGAAGATTTGGAGGTCGGTAGGTTGATATCCATTTTTCGGCTGAAATCTACAAAAACAGTAGACACCATGAAAAAGATTATGAGCAGAAACACCACGTCGATCAAGGGTGTCATGTCCATCGCAAAACTGTCTTCCTCTTCTCTTCTAAATCGCAATTTAATTAACCCTAGTTTTTGGGGTTACTGATTGGAGGCGGGTCTTTTTGACTTACCCGAACTCTTTTCTTTCACCACGCCATCATAAGAAAGTTCTTCCACCAGTTGAATAGCGACCTCTTCCATCTCAAAAACATATCGATCGATCTTGCCGCGGAAGTAATGGTACAAGACCAGTGCCGGAATGCCGACCAGCATCCCCGCTGCCGTAGTGATGAGTGCCTCGGAGATACCACTGGCGACAAGCCCCGGGTTTCCTGTTCCACTCAGCGATATCACATTAAAAGCCTTGATCATTCCAATAACCGTTCCCAACAATCCCATCATCGGGGTGATATTAGCAACCGCACCCAGCACTCGCAGATTAGAATTCATCAACGACGCTTCATGTTGTCCGGCAGATTCAATAGCACGTTCAATTTCATCCAGCTTGCCACCAAACCTAAGCAAACCCATTTTCAAAATTCGCGAAAGTGAGTTGTCGTAAGAATTACAAAGACGTAAAGTTTTCTGGATATTTTGCCAATCCCACTGACTGCGAACATCTTTAAGAAAGTCTGAGTTAATAATATTCTTCCGTCTCAAGTTATAGCCTCTCTCTATGGCAATACCCAGCATGAGCACGGAGCTGAAAAGGATGGGATACATCATCGCCCCACCCTTATCGAACAGGGATAATAGTTGCCATTGCCCCACAGTAGAAGGTTCTGCCGCATGAGCCAACGCGGGCATTATGAAAAAAATCACGCCGAAATAAAACAAGATAATCTTTAATGAACGATGCATTTATTTTTTATATTTTAGAAAGCAGATTGCATGAATATTACCGGGATTGTTATCGTCCCCTCCTTACGCCATCGCAAACGACCCGGGGGGAGCCATATACTCGCGAAAGCCACCACTGGACTTTTATAACACGAAAACTTCAAATGGCAAAAAACAAGCCCCATCTAGATCGATCTCAACACATGGATTAAGTGCT
>CALJGH010000250.1 GCA_938073925.1 uncultured Nitrospinaceae bacterium | reverse complement strand
ACAATGGAGTTCGTGATTCGCGTTCTCATTACTTTGATCGGTAAAGAATATTCAACCGCTGAAAAGTTGATGTACGAAATTCATCTCAAGGGTGCCGCCACTGTTGCAACAATGCCACTTGAGCAAGCAGAATTCAAAGTTGAGCAGATCCACCGCGCCGCCGCGATGGAAGAGTTTCCCTTCACATGCACGGTTGAGAAGGCTTAATAACCGGCTATTAGGACGTACCCATAAAACTATAGGCACCCGCCTAAAGCTTTAATGAGCTAACATTTCTTCCTTCGTCAGCAGAGTTACCTGTGCCCCAAAGCTACATAGTCCCTTTTTGTCGCTCCGGTATAAACTTGTCGTGGCCGACTTATTCTGAACTGTTCGTCTTCCTGCAACTCTTTCCATTGAGCAATCCAACCTGGAAGGCGGCCCATCGCAAACAGGACGGGAAACATGTTAACCGGAATATTTAGAGCCTTATAAATCATACCCGAGTAAAAATCGACATTGGGGTAAAGCTTTTTCTCTACAAAATATTCATCTTTGATTGCGATTTCTTCAAGTTGTAGGGCGATTTCCAAAAGAGGCTCCTGATATCCCGGTTTATCCAGAATTTTATGAGCAAGCTTCTTAATGATTCGGCTTCGCGGATCAAAATTCTTATACACACGATGGCCGAATCCCATTAACCGAAATGGGTCATTGGGGTCTTTGGCTTTCGCGACATATTTATTTACGTCGCCTCCATTACTATGTATTTCCTGGAGCATTTCGATCACGGCCTGATTTGCACCTCCATGAAGCGGTCCCCAAAGAGCATAAATGGCAGAGGATACCGATGCGAACAGATTGCACATGGAACTCCCGACAATTCTAGCTGCGCTTGTTGAGCAGTTTTGCTCATGATCGGCGTGTAGAATCAATAAGACATCCAGCACTTTTGCCGCATCTGGATCAGGCTCATATTCTTCACAGGGAAGGGAGAACATCATCTTTAAAAAATTCTCAGAATAACCCAGAGAATTGTCCGGATAGGAAAGTGGGAGTCCGATCGACTTTTTATAACTGTATGCGGCTATAGTCGGTAGTTTGGCCATTAATCTGTGAATGGCGATTTCAACTTCTCTATCGTCTCGTACACTGAGTTCATTTTGATAAAATGTTGCCAGAGCTCCCACTACCGCACTGCATACTGCCATGGGGTGAGGGTTTTTTGGGAATCCGTCATAAAAATTCTTAATGGATTCGTGAACCATTGAATGGTGGACAATATGATAATTGAATTCCTCTAATTGCTTTTTAGTTGGTAGCTCACCGTAAATCAGCAGGTAGGAGGTTTCTATAAATGAGCTTTTTTCTGCGATTTGTTCAATGGGGTAGCCGCGATAAAGTAAAATTCCTTTTTCCCCATCCAGATAAGTGATCTTACTTTTGCAGGATCCGGTACTCATGAACCCCGGATCGAATGTGATCAAACCGGTTGTCTTTCTCAATGCGGTAATGTCAATTGCCTGTTCGCCAGTGGAACCTTCGATGAGCGGGAGTTCATATGTTTTACCCTGATATGTGAGCGTAACCGTTTCTGCCATTTTTTCCTCCGCTAAAGGTAAGACGATTGCAAAGTATTCTTTACGATGTATTATAAACCGGGTTGGCTGAATTCGAAGAAAATTTGTTTATTAAAGGATAGTTTAAATGAAACATAACGGGCTTCTTTATTTGATGATAACCGGCATTCTTTTGGGAGTGTTTTGCGGTTGGTTTTATGGCGAAACCATGTTGTCGGTTGGATGGTTGGGGGATATGTTTCTCGATGCTTTGAAAATGCTGGTGGTCCCCTTGATTATTTCTTCGATGATAGTGGGTATCTCCGGCTTAGGGGATATCCGCAATGTAGGTAAAACCGGATTGATCACCTTGACTTACTTTATGGCTACCACGGGCATAGCGGTAGGTATTGGTCTGGTATTGGTGAATATTATGAAGCCGGGTGTAGCGGTGGAAATGACGGTCGATAAAATCCCCGAAAATGTTGCCGGGAAAGAGGCTATAGGCATTACTGATATATTACAAAGTTTCGTTTCTCCTAACCTGATTCAATCCATGGCGAATATGGAGATTCTTCCTCTTATTATATTTTCTCTGGTTTTTGGTGGGGTACTGACGACATTGGGAGAGCCGGGAAAGCAGGCGATAGCATTTTTCGATACAGTCAATAACGCAATTATGAAGATTGTCCATCTTCTTATGTATTTTGCTCCGGTTGGAGTATTTGCATTGATAGCGTCGAAACTGGGTGCGGCCGGGGGAGGAGATCTTTTTCTTGCGGAGCTGGCAAAAATTGGAAAATATGCATGGACAGTTATTCTGGCCTTATTGGTGCATGGTCTTTTTGTTTTACCCACAATTCTTTTCATCGTGACAAAAAGAAACCCTCTCCTTTATTTTAAAAATTTAACGGCAGCGTTGACCACGGCCTTTTCGACAGCGAGCAGTTCGGCGACTTTGCCGGTTACCATTGAGTGTGCGGAAGAAAACAATCACGTCAGTCGTAAAGCATCTTTGTTTGTTCTTCCCTTGGGGGCAACGGTGAACATGAATGGCACCGCACTTTACGAAGCGGTAGCCGTTATGTTTATTGCGCAGATGATGGGGATTGAAATGGGGTTTGCCGAGCAAATCATTGTCTTGATAACAGCGACTCTCGCAGGAATTGGTGCGGCTGGAATTCCTGAAGCTGGGTTGGTGACGATGGTAATGGTTTTGCAGGCTGTAGGCCTTCCTCTAGAGGGAATTGGTATGTTGCTGTCGATTGATTGGTTTTTGGATCGTTGCAGAACAACGCTTAACGTTTGGGGTGACTCCGTTGGTGCGGCAGTTGTCGATGCATTGGAAGAAAAATGGGTTGAGAAAGGAGGGGATCAATGATCACTTTGGCAGTTGTCGGGTTAATTGTAGGTATCCTATCCTCGGTAACCGGTT
>CALJGH010000249.1 GCA_938073925.1 uncultured Nitrospinaceae bacterium | reverse complement strand
GATTTTCAAAAGAAAAGATTTCTGCTGACCTAACAAATTCAACATAATCAATTTATTTTCAATAGCTTATGCATAGGCTCTATTTTTATCTTAAAGCCGTGGTGTTTGATTAAAAAATAAGGTATCCTTTAAAAATAGATTTGAATTTAATTCTCATTAAAAAAATCAAAAAACACAGTTATCTTATGGAGGATAAATGTATGTGGCAATATAATCGATTGGGATTGACTGTTCTAATGCTGGCTTTTTTTATATTCGTCATGGTGCCACCTACCATGTCAGCCGAAACACCAGATCCCACAGCATGTGATGGCGATGGAAGTAGTGTCCGAAAAGGTCGCCCAGGTATTGCTCCCGTTGAGGTCAGAGATGGCCTTGGCCCCACAAAAGAGTTGGTACGTTCCGGGATCTATTCAACTGCGGCTAAATCCTCCGGAAAAGTATCAAAGGAAGACAAACGACATTTATGCCTGGCATTGTCCCCTATCAAAAACCCTGAGTCTCGATACGCCCACAAAGATCATAGCAATTATTATTGCACTCTGATCTTAAATCGAGACAGCCAGGCTTATTGCTATGCAATAGTTCAAGGCGATTCTAACAAATGTAAAAATATTGTTAGTGCTGAACTTGAAAAAGAATGTCTTGAAAAAGCGAAATAGTCATTTCATTTTAACTTAAGAAAAAGGGCGGCCCACAAGGGTCGCCCTTTTTTTCTACCTCTAATGAGCCAGATTGAACTGGATGTCCGGAATTTAAAAGTTTCCTTCTCCACTCCTCAAGGGAATTTTTTAGCCGTCAATGGAATAAACTTCCAACTGCACAGCGGAGAAACATTGGCACTTGTTGGTGAGTCGGGTTGCGGTAAAACCGTGAGCGCACTTTCCATCCTGAGACTTCTTCCTGAACCCCCTGCAAAAATAACCAGCGGCGAGATTATTTTTGCAGGCCGAGATCTTCTATCCCTCAATGCGAAACAACTGAGAGAAATACGAGGAAATAAAATTGCCATGATCTTTCAAGACCCCATGACTTCCCTTAATCCTGTTTTGACCGTTGGCGAACAGCTTATCGAAACCCTTTTACGACATAAAAGCTTAAATAAAAAAGAAGTTCTAAAAATATCCGCACAATTATTAGGAAAGGTTGAGTTACCTTCTCCCGAAGATAAATTAAAACAATACCCACACCAACTGAGTGGTGGCATGAGGCAGCGCGTGATGATCGCCATGGCCCTGGCCTGCGAACCCAAAATTCTAATCGCCGATGAACCCACCACAGCACTGGATGTTCTTATTCAAGCACAGATTCTAGAGCTTCTTGAAAACCTGAAAAAAGAAACTGGCATGTCCATGCTGCTTATCACTCATGACCTTGGAGTGGTCACAGAAATTGCGGAACGGGTTATGGTTATGTATGCAGGGGAAGGTGTAGAGACAGGGGCGACAAAAGACTTGCTTGACAGCCCGCATCACCCGTACACAAAAGGGTTAATTTCATCTCGCCCACATCTGGGTTCTACTAGAGAAAAAGGACAACGACTCACAGAAATTTCTGGAAGCGTTCCCACCCCCCATCAACGACCTACCGGCTGCGCTTTCCACCCGCGCTGCGATTGGTCGACTGAACAATGCAAAACGAAAAAGCCCCTATTACAAAACACAAATCAAAATCGACAATTCAGTTGCCACCTGCAACCCGAATCGATATGACTGATAAGCATTCATTCCTGGAAGTAAAAGATCTTAAAAAATATTTCCCTTCCAGAAATACTATTGTAGGAAGCAATACAACTCCTGTCCGTGCAGTGGATGGTATTTCGTTCAAACTTAAGGAAGGAGAAACACTGGGCCTTGTAGGTGAAAGTGGATGCGGCAAATCAACAGCCGCACGCACCCTCCTACGACTGGAATCCCCAACCTCCGGCTCAGTCCACTTCAAAGGAAAAAATCTCGCATCCCTTTCAGAAATCGAACTTCGCAACCTGAGAAAAGAAATGCAGATGATTTTCCAAGATCCCTTTTCATCAATAAACCCGAGACGAAAAATCGGCGACGTATTGCGCGAACCTTTTGCAATACATGGTTTCAAAGAGAACGTCTCCGAAGCTGCGATAGGACTGCTCGAACAGGTTGGACTTTCATCCGATTATGTCAACCGATATTCCCATGAGATGAGCGGAGGTCAATTGCAGCGCGTGGGTATTGCCAGAGCCATCGCATTAAACCCAAGCCTCGTGGTCGCTGATGAACCGGTGTCCGCTCTGGATGTTTCAATACAAGCCCAAATCATCAATTTGATGATGGATTTAAGAGAAAAGCTGGAAATAGCCTTTCTCTTCATTTCTCACGATATGAGTATTGTGGAGTATTTTTGTGATCGAGTGGCGGTGATGTATCTGGGGAAAATTGTTGAGATTGCCAGTATCGAAGAAATTTACAAAAGGCCCGGGCACCCATACACTGAGGCCCTGATTAATGCGGTTCCTGGTATGGAATCAGGACAAAAAAAACAAAAATTAAAAGTGCGCGGAGACATTCCCGATCCGTCAAACCCGCCGCAAGGCTGCTCTTTTCATACACGCTGTCCTTTAAAGGAAAAGCAATGCGAGGAAATGGAGCCGACTCTCAAAGAGATCGCTCCCGACCATTATGTTGCATGCTTTTTAAAAGAAAAATAAAGAAATATTACTCCTCTTCGCTCTCTGGTGAAGAAGGTAGGGGCGATGCATGGTGCATTATCATTTTCCAAGTTCCTCCATTCAGTTGAAACAAGTTCGTGGAAAAGACCTTGGATGCCAGAACACCATTAGTAGCAATGGTATAAAGTTTTTCAACACAAGAAACCCAGGCCAAACCTTCTGATGTTGTCACACTGACATCCGTGGCCTGAATATCCATATTCCCCGAGTTTTTAAATATGCCCTGCCAACTATCAATAATGGGTTCGAGTCCACTTAAAGGCTCCCAGCCAGGATGGACACAAGTCACCTTTTCATGTGAACTCCAGACCCTTTTCATAGCATCTAGATCACGGGCATTGAATGCTTTATAAAAACTTTCATTCGCAGCTACTATCAACTCTTCATTTTCCATTAAATATTATCCTTTTATTAATATATCCAACGCCACAAAAGTTTCATCCGAGGCCCAGTTTTTTGCACCATCAACGCGTGCAGCCACCCTGCCCTCTTTATCTATCACATAAGTAAAGGGGATGGTAAAGGAAGGATAGAGCTTCTCTGCGACCCCGTCAGAATCGATAAGAACCGGGAAAGTCAGATTATTCGTATCGACAAAACCTTTGACCTTCGAGATATCGCCCTTATCCAGGCTAACAGCAAGCACTGTGAGCCTTTGCGACCGATACCTACGGTATAGTTTTTCAAAAGCAGGCATTTCTTCAAGACAGGGAGCACACCAAGTGGCCCAAAAGTTTAAAATAATAACCTTATCTTTATGATCCGTTAGCCCTTCTAAATTACCCTGCAGATTTCTCAGCGTAAAATCTGGAGCCGGATGCCCTACTTCAGGTCTCTCCTGATCGAGACCCGTCTTTTGATTTGGGGAAAGTTGAATGCGATAGAAAACAACCGCCAACACAATAACAAACAGCAGATAAAGCAACCCATGTTTTTTAAGATGAATAAAGCTGTTCTCTTTTAAGACTGTCGATTTCATCTTTTAATTTTTCCTGCCTAACACGTTGTCCCATGAGTAAAAAATAGAGAAGTGTAAATGCGCATAGTGAGATTCCCAATGTAATCAGCATGCTTGTCTCCATACCTTTTCCAAAGCCTTCGGACGAGATCACTTTGGGTTGAGGATGAAATGTCCGCCACCATAAAACAGAAAAGTGGATAAAGGGAATATTCAGAAAGCCAACAATACCCAATACCGCTGCATAGCGAGCTCTCATGGAACCTGCATCGGTTTGTGCACGCAACATCAAATAGGCAACATAAATAAGCCATAAAATTAAGGTCGAAGTTAAGCGTGCGTCCCAAACCCACCAAGTGCCCCAGATAGGTTTTGCCCATATAGGACCAGTTATCAAAACCAGGGAACAGAAAATCACCCCTATTTCAGCCGAGGCATATGCGTAGATATCCCACTCTCTTTCCTTTTTCCAAAGAAACAGAATAGAACAGATGAACACAATAAAAAATGCAAAGAACGAGAGCCAGGCAGAGGGAATATGAATATACATGATTCGCTGAACTGGGCCTTCGGTTTGCTCCGTTGGCACATAAAGGAAGATGGCCGCCATCGCCACAAGAAATACGATGCCCGTCAACCAGACAAGTATGTAGCTTTCTTCGTTCGACTCTTCGGTCGTCTCCTGATTCATTATCGCGATTCCCTGCTAAGAGTTTCTTTTAGTAATTCCAAGTCTTTTTCCAACTCCCGGCTACGTTGTTTGAGAGTATAAACATAATAAATAATCCCCCCCCACACAAACGCATTCGCGGCAAACAGGAACCCAAAGTTATCCATTCAATCATTCCTCCAAAATATGGTCTATCGTCATTATGGAAACCCCAATATAGATTATATCGAAGGACGCCGTCAAACCAATCCACTTCATCATATCAGCGAGCTCCGTCCCATCAAGAACCTGCCCGGTCATCCTCACCGCTCCAATAATAATTGGAATCAGCAGCGGATAAAGAAGGATGGGCAGCATAATCTCACGCGTTTTAAGGTTTGCTGATAGTGATGACAAAAGAGTCCCCAAAGCACAAAACCCCAAAGTCCCTAGAAACACCACGACTAAAAGTGGACCCAGGTGCGACAAAAGATCGATATTAAAAAATATCATAAAAAGGGGAAGGATGAAAAGTTCCATGATCGATAAAAAAATCAGATTACTGATCAATTTTCCAAAGTATATGGTCGTTCGATCAGCTGGAACAAGCATCAGCCCCATAAGGCAACCGTTTTCTTTTTCCAACATAAAAGATCGGTTCAACCCAATTGTTCCCGCAAATAGAAACGCTACCCACAAAATTCCGGGCCCCACCTCACTGGCTTTTACAATACTGAGGTTAATCGAAAAGATAAAAATCAAAATCACCAATAATGCAAAAATAAACATAGCACTGAGCAGTTCCCGAGTTTTCAACTCAGTGACAAAGTCTTTCCAAACGATCGCAGCGATTTGATTTAAATATAAATTCATAGTCGATTTTGTTTATAGGTATCTATTCCCTATCAAAAGTCTATCTTCATCGCAAACTGGTTATCGCGAACAGCATCAAAATATATGGACTCAAATTGATCTTTATCGACATCAGTAATATTTTCCAGAAACGCAAATTTCCCCTGCACTTGCAAAGCAACCTTGTCGCACATTTCCAATCCACAGGAAATATCATGTGTGGTCATTAATATAGTGCGATGGCGGTCATGCAGTCTCTGCAGATGCTCTTTAAGAACATTGGTGGCGTGAAGGTCCAAACCAGTAAAAGGTTCATCCAGAAACAAAATGGCTGGGTCGTGAAGAACTGCGCGGGCAATAGAAAGTCGTTGCAACATACCGCGGGAAAAAGTCCTAATCCGATCGTTTCTTCTCGGACTTAGCCCCACTTCCTCGATAACTTTCAAGGCCCTGTCTTCAGGTTGCTTGAGGCCGTGCATCCGCGCAAAAAATATCAGGTTTTCAAGGGGTGTCAGGTCGGCATATAATGCGGTGGCATGGGATATAATACCGATCTCCTTTCGCATTTCCGGGTGCCCTTCAGCAATATCGAAACCCGCTACCTTTGCTGTTCCTGATGAAGGCTGTGTCAAACCTGCAAGAATTTTTATCAGCGTGGTTTTACCCGCCCCATTAGGACCAAAAACGGTCAGGAATTCTCCCTGCTTCAATTCGAAATCTATCCCATCAACAGCCTTTAAGGTACCAAAGGCTTTTCTTAGATGCCGAACCTCAATTGCATTTTCAAGGGATTCCATTTAACTAG
>CALJGH010000248.1 GCA_938073925.1 uncultured Nitrospinaceae bacterium | reverse complement strand
ATGTTCGCTGTGCCATTGCGGCATGGCCGTGGGGAACTTATCTTGGAGAAGATGGACTCGATAAAGGAATCCGCGTACGCGTTTCTTCGTTCACTCGACATCACATAAACATCTCGATGACCAAAGCCAAAGCTTGTGGATACTATATTAATTCGATTCTAGCCAAGGCTGAGGCCCACAGCGATGGATATGATGAAGGCATATTACTCGACCCAAATGGTTTTGTTTCCGAAGGTTCTGGAGAAAATATTTTTATTTACTCCAAAGGCAAACTGCATACGCCGTCTCTTTCATGCTCAAACCTCGATGGGATCACGCGAGATGCAGTCATTCAAATTTGCCATGAACTCGGTATCGGAATAGAAGAAAGAAACATCACTCGGGACGAGTTATATATCGCGGAAGAATTTTTTCTTAGCGGAACTGCGGCAGAGATAACCCCTGTCCGCGAAATTGATAATCGCGTTATTGGTTCTGGCAAAAAAGGACCCATTACAGATAAAATTCAGCAAAACTTTTTCGAGATAGCCCGTGGCTCCAATGCAGATTTCCGCAAATGGCTCACCCCGGTTTAAAGCAGATTTTCTGCAAAGTTCAATTATCGACCCTAAAATTTCTGGAGAGTATGATTCATGCCCATTTATGAGTACGAATGTGATAAATGCGGAGTTACCTTTGAGGCCATGCAGGGCATCTCGGCAAAACCCCTGAAAACCTGTAATGGCTTGGGCTGTGACGATAAAGATAATGGCAAAGTACGCCGGATCGTTTCTGCATCAGGATTTATCCTCAAAGGTTCCGGGTGGTATGCTTCTGACTACCCTTCAGAAGACCGCAAAAAAGGCTGGGAAAAAGAAAGCAAACAACCTAAAGGCGGTGGCGATGCGGCCCCTGCTCCGGCGGCTGATGCAAAAGCCCCAGCAGCAGAAAAAAAAGTCAAAGCCGAACCCGCACCTGCCCCGGCAAAAAAGCCAACAGCCAAAAGCCCTTATTCCAGTGGGAAATCGAAAAAGGCCAAGGGTTCCAAATAGTCCAGTCCTATGAAAGAACCCGACCGCATTCACCAAAATATTTTCTTTTCCGTCATTGATGGGTTAATTCTGGTCTCGCCTTACCTTTCAATTTTACATAGCAATCTGGCCATTGAAGACATGTTCCACAAATCCAGGGACGCCATTTCCAACCGGCCCTTGGAAGAGCTTTTCCCAAGACAACCGCAAATTCTTGATAAAGTTCGCAAGGTACTTGTGACAGGAGCCAGCTACCATGATGTAGAGGCAAATGGAGCACGAAAAACGGCTGCAATACAATTCCCTGTTAACCTGACTCTATCCCCTTACCTTGAATCTGACGACACCATTCAGGGTGTCATAATACTAATAAAAAATATGAGTCTGATCCGGGAACTGGAAGAACAACAACGACCCGCAGATCATCTAAATAACCTGGGTGCTTTGGCAATGGGCCTTGCGCATGAAATTAGAAATCCGCTGGGAGGCATCCGCGGCTCCGCACAATTGTTACGTCAGGACATCCGCAAATCAGCGCACCGCGAATATCTTGATGTCGTCATAACCGAAGTCGACCGGATCAACCTACTAGTCAAACGCATGATGGATTTGGCGCGACCTGTTGAGCTCAAACTGAAAGAGACAAATATTCATAAAGTGCTCGAAGATATTCTAATGCTGGAAAAAGAAACCTTCGCCCGCAAAAAGGGTCGGTTTCAGCAAATCTACGATCCCAGTTTGCCCCTCATTGAAGCCGATGAAGACCAGCTTAAGCAGGTTTTTCTAAACCTGATCAAAAATGCGATCGAAGCCTCCCAAGAAGGGGGAACCCTGCAAATTGTCACTCGGGTCAGTTCAGACTTTGCAGTGAAAACTCGAAGCGCAAGTGTTCCCAGGAATAATATAACCGTGGAAATCATAGACTCGGGAGAAGGCATGGACGAAGAAACACAGAAAAAACTGTTCACCCCCTTTCACACCACTAAAAGTAAAGGTAGCGGGTTGGGATTACCCATCTCCTTAAAAATCGTCGAAGACCACCACGGAAAAATTAAAATTACTTCCGAAAAAGGACTGGGAACCACCGTACAAGTTTTTCTTCCGATCCGGCAGAGGTGATAAAATAATATAATGAAGGCACATAAAATTCTCGTTGTCGATGATGAAGAAAATATTCTCTGGGTCCTGAAAAAAGGTCTAGAAAAAAATAATTACATCGTCGACACAGCAACCAGCGGCGAAAAAGCTCTGGAACAACTCCAAAAAAATAAATATCTCATGATGTTTTCAGATATTTTTATGGAAGGTATCAGCGGCCTCGAGTTGATGGAGCAGTCCCGACAAATTTGCCCAGACCTTAAAATCGTAATGATGACCGCTCAAGACTCGATGAACAACACCATCGAAGCCATGCGTCTGGGAGCCTACGACTATCTTTCCAAGCCTTTCGACTTCGACGATGTCTACAAGTTGATAGAAAAAGCGGTAGCCGCAAATGCACATTCTCAACCTAAAGAAGTGAAAACTTCAGACAGTCTACCCACTTCAGCAGAAAATGATGCCATCATCGGCAGAAGCAAAAGTATGCAGGAAATTTTCAAGACCATCGGCAAGTCAGCGGGTTCCGATTTATCCATCCTCGTTACAGGTGAAAGTGGAACTGGCAAAGAAATGATCGCCAGCACTCTGCACCACTATTCACAAAGAAAAGACAAGCCTTTCATCTGTATCAACTGCGCCGCTATTGCTAGAGAGCTTTTGGAATCGGAATTATTTGGTCACGAACGCGGCGCATTCACCGGCGCAGTTGAAACAAAAATTGGAAAGTTTCAACAGGCTGATAGCGGCACTCTGTTTCTCGATGAAATCGGCGATATGGAGCTGCCACTGCAAGCAAAGATACTGCGCATCTTGCAAGACAATCAATACTATCGAGTCGGAGGCAAAGAACCGTTGCGCGCAAATGTACGCATCATCGCCGCTACCAACCAGAACCTCCTCGATATGATGAAGCTGAAAAAGTTTCGCGAAGATTTATACCATCGCATCAACGTCATCCATATCGATATCCCGCCATTAAGGGAAAGGCTCGAAGACGTTCCTTTATTGGCAAATCATTTTATCCGCCGCTATTCCAAGTCATTGGCCCGTGGGACCGTATACCTGTCTGATGATGTTGAGCGCATTCTGAGTGGCTATCACTGGCAAGGAAACATCCGCGAATTGGAAAATGTTATCAAACGTGCGGTGATGTTGGCCCTTTCCGGCCCTATCCTGCCGGAACATTTACCGCCACACTTTCGGGAAGAAGACGATTCGTCCAGCCAATGGGATGATCGGCTAAACCGGCTCATCCGTGACTTCCTGCAAAATAACAACGAAGAAGGAATGTTGTATGACACGCTCATAAAAAAGGTAGAAAAACATCTTTTTGAAATTATTCTAGGAACTTATTCCGGCAAACAAATTGCCGCCGCCAAGTCTCTAGGAATCAATCGCAATACACTGAAACGAAAAATCGATGTCATGAAAATTGAAATAAAAAAAGAGCGCATTCAGTAAACCAGAAAGATATGCCCGTGCAAACTCAATGTATCCTTTCCGTTAAAAGTCCGCTTGGCCCACCGATTGAAATTCTTAAGCATATTTTCCCAGCGCAATCCAACAAACCCCGAGTCTCATTTGTAACCGGGCTCCACGGCGATGAGCTGGAAGGTCTTTATATTTGCCATAGGCTGATGCAATATCTGAAAGAATTAGAAACCACCCATCCAAACGCTATTCAAGGGGAAATAAATATTTACCCGGCAGTGAATCCACAAGCATTAGAAAATTCCACACGACTCTGGCCTTTTTTTTCTGTAGATATCAACCGCACTTTCGGCCCAGGCCAAAGTCCCTCTCTCGCTGTTGAAACATCACAAGCTCTGCTCGATGATTTACAATCGTCCTCCGACATTGCCATCGATTTTCATTCAAGCAACCTCCACCTGATGGAGTTGCCACAAATACGAATCATTAAAGATTTTGAAAAGAAACTGCTGCCGCTGGCAAAAAAAACCAATGTGGATTTGATATGGGTTCACCCCAACGCAGACATATTCGAATCGACTCTGGGGTTTAATCTGAACCGCGCAAAAATTCCTACTCTCGTCATAGAAACCGGAATTTGCCATCGCATCCACCAAGACATGGGCGATCAGATTTTCAATGGAATGTTGAACCTCCTGCATTACACCGGAACTCTCAACATCACCCCACCATCCGAAAAAACTAAAGAACCCAAGCAGGTGCAACCCGATCAGGTCGCGATGGTACAGGCATCCCATTCAGGATTATTCATCAAACAAGTAGAAGTAGGACAAATCCTTAAAAAAGGCGACAAACTTGGCAAACTCATCGACCCGGTTACAGGCAACGTTCTGGAAGAAATTACGACTTCCTGTTCCGGCTTACTGTTCACGCTTCGCGAACACCCTCTGACGCATAAGGGTTCTCCATTGGTCCGCATTGCCAAGAATTTGAGTGAACAATGAAAGAAAAAATACTCACATTGCCAAATCCGTTCGGGGGTGATCTTGAACTTTATAAAAACACCTGGGGGAAATCCGGCGAACCCTTGTCCATCGTCAGTGGATTGCAAGGGGATCATTTGAATGGTATGTTCCTGAATTCCCATCTCACCCAATTTCTAGACAGCATTGTCGATGGCCTTGATCCTCACTACACCTTAACAGGGCAGGTACAAACGTTCCCCGTCGTCAATGCCAACGCCGTGCAATCCGGCTCCCGGCTTTGGCCATTGGATGGAATGAATATGGACCTCGCTTTTCCTGGGAATCCTGATGGCGAAACCGCCGAAGCCATCGCCTCGACTATTTGGCAACATTCAAAGGATTCATTCTGGGGAATTATTTTGCAATCCGCACCACCACATTATGAAGATGCACCTCATATCCAGACCTATAAACCGGATGGCAGAGTAAAAAAAATGTACAGAGATTTACAAATAGAAACCGTGCGTCGACAAAAAGAATCATCGACCCAAAAAGTCAACCTGTTCCACCAATGGCAAGATATATCTTCGGTGATATTGTCAGCGGGATCGCCAAGAACCATCAATCTACAACAATGCGAAACCTTATTTCAAAGCATCCTGAACTTTATGAAAGCCGAAGGAATATTAAAAGACCACGGCAACAAAAAATCGGAGCATAAAACCAAAACTCGAATTTATCAATCGGATGAAGAAATAGCAGTGCGAACCACAACCGCAGGAATGTTTCTTAAAGAAGTTAAAGTCGGTAACCACTTGAAACAGGGACAAATAATCGGTGAAGTCCGCGACATATATAGTGGCAAAAGGTTGGAGGAGATCACGGCACCGGAAGACGGCTTAATAATAACCCTACGACAATATCCCATCGTTTATGAGAAAGAACCCATGGCCATTATCCTAAAAGCAAAAAAATCCTGGCGGGAATACTTGCCTTTTTAAAGGAGAGGCCATTACCCCCATCCAGAAGCTTTTACGTGATAGTCCGGTTTACGGTAATCGACCTATTGGCCCCACGCCGAGTGGCTAAACGTGCATCATGAAAAGAATCATACCGCCCAGGCAAAAGCCTTTACCCTCAAGGTCATAAGTGTAGCTCGAAGTGTTTTGGGTTTGACCATATCCGACTTTCGCTTGCCATAGCGGTTACGGGGATCTTTAAGAAACTCCTGGTCTTTTCTCTCCAGACGACTTCAGGTAATGAGCACAAAGGCTCCCAGTAACAACAAAACAATTGCCCAAACCTGTTCGATCATAAGAATATCCATCAGTC
>CALJGH010000247.1 GCA_938073925.1 uncultured Nitrospinaceae bacterium | reverse complement strand
CGCGGATAAAAGCGGTGGCCGAAATTAAAAAAGGCATGATGGGATGGGATATGAAAACGGGCTTGCAGGCGGCTACAGGAAAAAAACTGGCGGTAATAGATGGGGATGGGCAAATGCCGAGTATCGATGTGATCCGTGTATACCAGTTGATGAAAACAAATGGATTGGATTTCGCTAAAACCTACCGGGCAGAAAGGAATGACGGCTCTTACAGGAGGTTGATTTCCGTTGTCTATAATGTTTTATTCAAACTGTTATTCCCGGGAATCAATGCCTGGGATATGAATTCCAAACCTAAAATTATGACCCGCGAATTTTATGAAAAAGTACATCTGGAATCTAACGGATGGTTTATTGATGCAGAAATTATGATTTTTGCCAGGCGGTTGCAGGCCAAAATCGGAGAAGTTGAAACTGTGTTCCACAGCATGGATTCGCGCCCTTCTTTTGTAAAACCCCTTTCTATTCTTGAGTTTTTAGGTAACCTGTTTTGGTATCGAGTTAAAGAA
Source organism: uncultured Nitrospinaceae bacterium (assembly GCA_938073925.1). Lineage (GTDB taxonomy): Bacteria > Nitrospinota > Nitrospinia > Nitrospinales > VA-1 > UBA8687. The sequence goes on along the minus strand of CALJGH010000247.1, from coordinate 3,370 downwards.
TTTCTTTCCAAAAAATAAATGGTTGGTGTCTGTATGAAAATCCTCATCACGGGGGCATCCAGTACCCTGGGTAAAAATCTGACTTCAGAATTATTGAAAACGGAACAATTTTCGATTCGTCTTCTTGAACATCGGTCACCGGTGAGTAAGGAGAATTGTGAAGTTTTTCAGGGCGGTCTTCAAGATATCGATAGCTTGAGTAAGGCTTGTTTTGGAATCGACACGGTGGTTCATTTAGCCGCCTTGACCCATTCTTCTTCCGGAAAAGCATATTTTGAAATCAATGAAGCGGGTACAAAAAAAATAATAACTGCTTGCGAGAATAACCATGTCAGGAGATTTATTTTAGTTAGTTCGTCAGCGGCCTCGGAGGAAGGCGGAGATTATGGGGTGAGTAAGTTGCGATGCGAAGAACTGGTTCGGAAATCAGGTCTTGACTGGGTTATTCTTAGGCCCTCGGAGGTTTATGGTGTAAACATGGAAGAGGGCATTGGTAAGCTGGTTGCCTGGATGGAAAAATTTCCAATTATTCCTGTTATTGGTGATGGATCGTATTTCCTGAGCCCGGTAAGTGTGAATGATGTGGTTCAGGTAATGGTGGAAATATTGAAGGATGATTCGATTAAAAAAGAAACTCTGAATTTATGTGGACCAGAAAAAATGACAATGAATGAATTGATAAATCGCCTTGCCCAGATTCAGAAAGTGCAGATAAAAAAAATATTTTTACCGATTTGGTTTGTCAGGCTAGGTATTGGCGTTCTGTCAGTTTTCAAATCAAGCCTCGCCTTTTCGGATCAGATTCCGCGCCTTTTATGTAAGAAGGATCATTCTATTGATAAAACCCAGGCAGTCATTCCTTATAACCCAATAAAAATTGAGGAAGGGTTGTCGCTTTCCCAATCAAAAACTTAATTCTATTGGTCTGTTTAATAGGAGTCGAAGGATTCGAGCATAAGTGGCTTGTCAGAGAGAACGATACAGGTTCGTGTATTGATCCATGATATTTCCCCAGTTAAATCTGTTTTCGACTTCATCCTGGATTCGTTGCCCCATTTGTAATCTTAAATTTCTATTTCTTAAAGATTCAATGCATTCTTTTATTTCTTCAGGTTTTCCGGATACCTGATAACCTGTTTCCCCTTCAATAATTATGTCCCGTGCAATGCCTACAGACGTGGAGATTAAGGGTAGGCCATGTGCAGCAGCTTCAAGCAGAGGCTGTCCAAAATTTTCGTATAGAGATGGATAAACAAAAACATCAGCCGATTGGTAAAGAGTTTTTAGCTCCAGCGGTGTTTTTTTTCCGGCATAGGTTACCTTATTTTCCAAGTTCAATTGTTTTGTGAGTTGTTTTAGTTCGTTTAGATAGCCGGTACGGGTGACACTGCTGGTTTTTTCTTCTCCGCCTGCTATGGTGAGGTGAAAAGGAATACTTAACTGATTGACAGCTTGGAGCAGTAACTCAATTCTCCTGACACGGGCTATGCGGCCTACAAATAGAATTTGCAGTTGTTCGGTTTCTCTTTGGTTCTTCTCAATTCTTCCGACCTCAATCCCCATAGGAATAATATGAATTTTTTCTTTTTCGATTCCAAACTCAAGAGCATCTTCGTACTCAAACTTTGATGAAACGATTATGGCCTGTGCTCTTTTTGCTGAAGTCTTGAATGTGGCAACATCGTAAAGATGATAGGGCAACCTTTGTGCGAAAGAAGGGAGATAATTTTTAAAACCGAGAAGTGAGCCGTGAGTGTTTAAGACGAAGGGCTTGCTTTTAGTGCGAGCAAAAAAAAACTGCTATCGGTTTGAAAATTGCGGTAATTGTGGCTGTGTAAGATGTCAAAGTTTTTCAGTTGGGATAACATTCCTGCACTGACCAGGTAACGCATGATTTTCAATTGTGATTTGAATCGATGGACAGCGACCCTGCCAATTGTTTCCAGTTTAGGGAGAGCGGGAGAAACATCAGAATAGGTTGTATAAACCGGCGATGAAATGCCTTTTCCCTCAAGACGATCAGAAATCTGAAATGCCTGATTAACAGGACCGCAAATATAAGGCAAAAAAGTTTCTATGGTACGTAAAACCTTCAAAGTTGCTCCAAATTTGAAGAATCAGATTGCCAAATGGGTTGCCCGATTTGTCTTTCCAATGTTTTCTTTTCAAGGTCCAGAATCCCTATGCTCTGAGTTAGTTTTCGGACTTGGTTGGTCAATGCAGAAATTCGGATGGAAAAGTGGAGACAAATGACCATGAGGAATAATAGTCCAAAAAAGAATAAAGTGGATGTAAATAAAGTCGCTCCGACTAATTCTGAAACCCACTTTAGTAATCCTTCAGAAACCGATAGGGCTAGCATGGTAGTTCCTGTAACGAGCCAGCCCAGCGAATATTCTTCACTCAGATGCTTTCTTCTAACCAGTTCAAAAACATAAGCAACAAGAAAAATACAGATTAATATGGATATGATTTGAATTTTAGGTGGCATGGTTTTACCTCTTGGACACGTTTCTGAGCACGGTAACAAAAATGGATAGAAACATTTTGAAAATATAATAAATGGTTTTGTGACCATGGTGCATGGATTCTTTGTCAGGGCTCGCATGCATGGTAACGGGAATTTCTTTGACCTTCAGTCCATAACGATGCATCAGAATAATAAAGTCGGCATCAGGATAGTCTGGGGGATAATGATCACTTGCAGCAAAATGAATCGCTCTTCCTTTAAGAGCTTGAAATCCGGAAGTTGGATCCGTTACTTTTTGTCCACAAAATATAGACGCGATCTTACCAAAAATAAAAATACCTGCACGCCTGGCAAAAGATGATTTGTAAGATCCGCTCTCTAAAAATCGAGAACCGATCACAACATCCACTTCGCTTTTTTGTACTTCTTCAATGAGGTCTTTTACATTTTTTGGGTCGTGTTGGCCATCGGAATCCATTTGGATAGCAATGGCGAAATTTTTTCGGGCGGCATATATAAACCCCGTTTGCAATGCCACTCCATAGCCTGAGTTATAGGGCAGGGAAATTACATTAGCACCGTGGCTACGGGCAACGCTTTCGGTATTGTCCGAGGATCCATCATTGATAACCAAAATAGGAATTCCCGGGACCTTTTTGTGGATCGTTTCCAGAACAGCGCCTATGTTTTTTTCTTCGTTGTAAGCGGGAATGATTATTAAGGTTTTGGGATGGCCTTTCAAGGGACCCTTAATGAAAATGTTTTCAAATTCATCATTTTCCAGGATAACGGTCTGCTTCAATGATGATTGTGGTATCTGGTAACTGAGTGCTTTCATTCAGACAGGATCTTTCAAATCTAAAGCATGAAAAATCATTTTAAAGAGGCCTGGAAATCTTT
>CALJGH010000246.1 GCA_938073925.1 uncultured Nitrospinaceae bacterium | reverse complement strand
TGTCAATCATCTAATCGGATCAAAACCAGGGTTGGCAATGACTCCAGCGGCTTTTATTAATCCGGGAGATGTCATTCTGATGACCGTACCAGGCTACCCCGTCATGGGAACCCATGCTCAGTACGTGGGAGGAGAAGTGGTAAACCTGCCATTAACAGAAGCGAATGGCTTCCTTCCCGATCTTAAAAGCATAGATGCCAACACCTTGAAACGCACAAAGATTTTATATCTTAATTATCCGAACAACCCAACGGGTGCAAAGGCAACACGTAAATTCTATGAAGAAGTTGTCGAATTTGCCAAAGAAAATAAAATTGTTGTGATGCAAGATGCCGCATATGCAGCCCTTACTTACGATGGCACATCAGAGAGTTTCCTTTCTGTTCCAGGCGCAATGGATGTAGGAGTAGAGTTTCACTCCCTCTCCAAAGCTTACAACATGACAGGATGGCGCATCGCCTTTGTTGTTGGAAACGAACTAATCGTAAAAGCTATCGCACATGTAAAAGATAATATCGATTCCGGTCAATTTGCGGGCATCCAAAAAGCAGGAGTTTATGCACTCGAAAATCCAGATATCACCAAAAGAATAGTTACTAAATATAAGAGACGATTAGGCCTATTGGTAGATGCTCTAAACTCGGTAGGATTCAACGCCACAATGCCTGGAGGCTCCTTCTTTTTATATGTTGGAGCACCCAAGGGGATAAAAGGTGGTAGAAAATTTGAAAATGGAGAAGAGTTTTCTCAATATCTCATCACTGAAATGTTAATTTCCACGGTCCCCTGGGATGATGTGGGACATTACATCCGATTTTCCGCAACGTTTGCTGCCAAAGGAGTAGATGAAGAGAAAAGAATAATCGATGAAATCAAAAATCGACTCTCAAAGGTTGAGTTTGAATTTTAAAACACTACACTACAGCTCATTTTTTGAGTTTAAAAATAAGAGGTTTCATTGCGAAAGAGCTCAATGACTCATAGAGCTTTAATAGGAGTTGGATCGAACATAGGTTTAGCAGCAGAGAATTGCGAAAAAGCCATTGCATTAGTTAACAAATCAGAATCAGTAAATGTCACGGCTAAATCATCTCTATATGAGTCGCAACCCGTAGGAAAAACAAACCAAGCTTGGTTTGTTAACGCTACAATAGAAGTATTCACTACCCTTACACCTGAAGAGCTTCTTCAGCTTCTTTTAAATATTGAGCAAGAATTTGGAAGAACCCGAAAGGAAAAATGGGGACCCAGGATCATTGATCTCGATATACTGGATTACGAAGGACTAATAATGGATTCTAAAGTTCTTATCCTTCCTCACCCTGAAATGACACAACGACGTTTTGTGCTCGAACCCCTCAGTCAAATTGCAGGCGAAACCGTACACCCGTTGAAACAAAAAACAATTTTAGAGCTACTAAAAGAGCTTCCAAAAATACCTATAGTGAAAAAAATACAGACATCATAGAAGGTCTACTTTAATCGTCTCAATATCCCGCAAAGCTTCTTCTTTCAAAACATTTCTGGGGTATTTCCCCTCGTCATTCTCAAGGAAATGGATTTTCCCTCGTGTAACCGGGTTATCTGGCATAAAAACAGAACAACAATCAGGTTGCGGTTGAATACTAACGTCATAGGTTTCGATTTCTTTTGCGATTTTTATGATCCCCTCCTTATTCATCGCAATTAAAGGGCGAAAAATATTCATGGATGTTACACACGTAACGGCAGCAAGATTTTCTAAAGTTTGTGAGGCTACCTGCCCCAGGGATTCCCCAGTAACCAGACCTAACATTTCATATTTCGTCGCAATCTCATTTGCAATGCGGTACATCATCCTACGATACAAAACCACACGATTCTCTTCACGACAGTTATCCCTTATGGCCACCTGGATATCCTGAAAGGGAACGACAAATAATTTCGCTCTTCTCTGATAGCCATTTACAATTTTCGATAATTTCAATACCTTGTCGTAGCCACCACGACCTAAGAAAGGTTGATTATCAAAAAAAACAAAGTGCACCCTGCAGCCTCGACAGGCCATCTGATATGCAGCGACCGAACTATCAATGCCCCCTGACAACAGGCACAACACACTGCCCGAACTTCCTACGGGCAACCCACCTAAGCCCATTTCTCGGGTATGAAATACCACCGTACCACTCATTCCAATTTCGATTTCAAGAGTAAACTGAGACTCTTTTATATTTACAACAAGCCCCTTTGTACTAAGTTGGGACATGATACGAGACCCCACCTCCATATTTATTTCAGGAGATGTTTGAGGAAAGGTTTTTGCCGACCTTCGTGTATTCACACAAAATTTAAACTCAGTCCCCGTCTGCATTAAAGGTTCAATCCACTGAACACCCAATGCCGCAATTTCATCAAAGTCAGGGTCCATAGTAATTCCAATACTATAGGAAGTGATACCTGGAATCTTTTTCAATCGATCAGCATATTCATCTGCAACAGCAGTTGGGAGATCAATCATAATTCTCCCTCGGGGAACACGGTATTTTATACCTTTATCCTTTGGTAGGGACCGTTTGATATTCTTAAGTAATGTTTTCTCGAAAAATTTTCTATTTCGTCCTTTTAATGCAATTTCATTGTAACGGACTAATATTGTTCTTTGATCACACATCAATCTGCTGTTCCTTTTAAAAAAGTGATAATAATACTTCGTAGGAACTTTTAAGAGCCCGAAGAAAACTATCTATCTCATCAAAATTATTATTCTGTGAAAAAGATATTCTGAGACTGCAACGCGCCTGCTCTTCAGTCAAACCTATTCCCATTAAAATTTTTGAAGGCTCCTTCGAATAGGCACTGCAAGCACTCCCCATGCCAACGAAAATCTCCTGTTTTTCTAAATGATGCAACATCACCTCCCCTTCCACTGGCGGGATGCTGAAGTTAACAATTGATGGACACTGGAAATCATCGGACGACGAATTAATTAAAATTAAAAAATCCAATTTTTTCAAACCCTCTATAAGATAGGCATGAAGCTTCAATAAGTAATTCTCTGTTTCCTGTTGTCGCGCTGTTGCTAATTCAACAACCTTTGCAAAGGCCATAATTAGAGGAACGGGAAGGGTTCCCGCACGAACTCCGAATTGTTGTTTGCCCCCGTGCAATTGTGGGTTCAACGTTAACTTGGAATCATAGACCAGTAACCCGATGCCTTTAGGACCGTGAAATTTATGCGCAGACAAAGAATAACCCGCCAGGCCTGGCCACATAGTTTTATTGATTTTTATTTTTCCAACCGCCTGTACCCCGTCTAAAAAAAGTCGCGTCTGTGGAGAATCTTTTTTTAACCTGGAAATAAGTGGAACTGGATCGTTAATTGTGCCCAGCTCATTATTTACATGAGAAAGGCAAAGAAGCCTGATGCTTTTTTCTTTTAGTAAAGGGAGGCAGGATAAATCAAGACGACCTTCCTTGCTGAATTCCAACAAGGAAAAGGGTTCGTTTCTAAACTCTTTAAACGATTTCAGAGTTTCAGTGATGCTGGGATGCTCTAATCCTGAATATGCTGTTTTTTTATCAGGAGAACAGAGTCCTTTAATAAAAAGGTTATTCGATTCTGTTCCCCCGCTTGTGAATATGAGGTTATGTGATGAAGGGATTCCTAAGGCAGTGGTTATGGCTTCAGTGGCTTCCTCAATTTTATTTTTAGCATCAAGCCCAATGCTATAAACTCCTCCACTGTTCGCGAATTGATCGCGCATATAATCCTGTAGAGAGGCAATGATATCCGGATCCATTGGCGTGGTCGCAGCATTATCCAGATAAATCATTATAACGGACTTTTAGACTTCGTAAGGAGGCATCAAATCCTGTTCGGCCCCCAACTGATCCATTATTCTTGCCACAACAAAATCCACCAAGCTATCTACAGAATTCTGCCCCTGATAAAACCCTGGAGAAGCGGGAAGTATTACGGCACCTGCCTGATCTAACGATAGAAGGTTTTTTAGATGAATTGTGCTCAGGGGTGCTTCTCTAGGTACGACAATTAGATTACGCTTTTCTTTTAGCATGACATCCGCTACCCGCTCAATCAAGTTACCTGAAATTCCAGCAGCAATTCTGCCTATCGTGCCCATGCTTGCAGGTACGATTGCCATGCCATCAACCCGAAAAGAACCACTGGCAATAGAAGTGTTTATCTTTGTGGGCTTATGTAAAGTAACATGGTCTCCTTTAAAATAGGAAGGTTGGAGTCCCAATTCAATATTCAATAGCTCGGCGCCACGCTCTGAAATAATCACATGGACTTCAGACTGAGATTTAAGGCAATCAAACAACCTTTTCCCATAGCACACACCGCTCGCGCCGGTAATAGCAATAACAAAACGTTTCATAATTTCAATTCAAAAAGGTCTTGGACTTCGCACAACACCTGCGCATGAACGTCCTCTAAAGATGCATCACTTGAAACAAACCGTATATTTGCGCCAGTGAAACTTTTAAAAATATTTTGCACATCTATTAAATAATCACGTTTTTCAAAAACACTTTTTTCTTCTCGTGAAGACTCAATTCTTTCCAGGCTTTTTTCTGGGGAATTATGAAAAATCAAAACCCGATCCGGCACCGGAGCGAACTTCTCATTGTCCTCTCTTATTTGTTTTGGATCAAATCCTAAAGCACCCTGATAAGCTGCAGTGGAAAAATAATAACGATCCATCAACACTACTTTCCCCTCTTTCAAGGCCGGATTGATATTGAGTTCCACATCTTCTTTTCTATCATTTATAAACCACGCCAACTCTTCTTCCGGACTAATCCCATTTCTACCTTCCGTTAAAAGTTGACGGATTTTCATTCCCCATTCTCCTCGTGTCGGTTCCGCAAGAGAAATATTTCCAATTCCTTTTTCACTTAGCCTCTCTGACAGCATTTTGCACTGAGTGCTCTTGCCGGTACCGTCGATACCTTCAAAAACAATTAACAATCCAAGATTCAATTTAAGTTGCTCCAAAGTTATTCTTCAAACTTCTCCATTCCATTTTTCTATAGTGGAGAAAATTACGCAAAGGCTTTCTTAATCAAGAGTTTAATTTATGGGAAGCTACGACAAATATCAAGTTCAATAAATGAGGGGAAATACGGCCTCTAACCTTGCAAAGCAAACAAATTCTTTATATTCTCAGAAGACTAGGGGAAGATACTGTTTATGAGTATTTAAACTGTCCTACCAGTTTTTGCAAATCAGCAGCCATGTTCGACAACTCACTGGCGGCTTCCTGATTCTGACCGATTCTCTGTGAAGTATCTTCAACTGTAGGAAGGAATGTAAATCTGTCAACCGCCTTGAATTGAATAACTTGTAACAATTTTGTTTACACAATCACTCTTCCTATGAAGCCATAGAGGGTCAATTACTTCATTATTAAAGAGGCTATCCAATT
>CALJGH010000245.1 GCA_938073925.1 uncultured Nitrospinaceae bacterium | reverse complement strand
GTAGACGACTCTTCAATAATTTCTTCATGTTCTTCAAACGGGGGCACCGCCTCTTCTTCTACAGATTCCACAAGTTCGGCGGATGGAGAAACATCCTCTATTGGATCATCCGCCATTTCCATGGAATCGGTGGACAGCCTTTCAACTGACGCCAGTAATTCTTCAAGGCTGGGCTCGTCATCTTTTTCTTCTAAACTATCTGGCAATACAGCAGTTTCTAAAGCACTCTCCCCTTTCATAACCTGTGTCACCATTTGAACGATATCATCAGATTTGAAGGGCTTTGAAATATGGTTTTCAGCCTGGCTTTCCTTAAAACGGCCTTCGTCAAAATCTTCAAAATCGCTAGCCAGAAGCAAGACCTTTATATTCGCAAGCTCAGAATTCCCTTTAATTTTCTGGCACAATTCAAACCCATCAAGACCGGGCATATCAACATCTGCCAGAACGATATCGGGCTTAAAATCTGGAACTTTGTCAAAGGCTTCCTGCCCATCACCAATGCCTTCAACTTCGGCATCCTCGTTTTCAAAAGCCATTGCAACAATTTTCTGAATTGTAATACTGTCGTCAGCGACAAGAATTCTAATTGTCATAAAATTCTATCCATGTAGATTTTAAATTGGCGAGCCACGTTAAGTGGATAATAACGGGAGATTGCAAAAGCATTACAGGAAGATTAAAAACATACCGATTTTTTCTTCCCCTCAGCCATCACATTTAAACAGCTAAGGGGTGCAATCTCAACAATTTAAGTATATCATATTTCTTGGCGACATTATAAGATTTAAGACTAGGAAATTAAATCGATTATTTTGGGGTGTGTTTGATTGTTCAAAATTTTCGTTGTTTTGGAGAAACCCGGGCTTTGATGCTTTCTTATCTGCATAGACATTCCAAATTTTTTCGCTGGGGCACATTATTTGTTTTCTGGTTGGTTCTGGCTTTCCCTTCCTCTTCTTTTGCCATTTACATCCAGCTTGACACCGTCGCCGACGTTAAAACCAATTTCAGTGATGGTTGCGCCTCCATAAAAGATATAGGCAATCAGTCCGAAAGACTGGGAATTGATGCCGTTATTTTTGGTGACTATGCAAGAAACTCTATTGAGTTCGGGGCCAAACCTTTTGAACGCATATTCAAAAATGCGACCGAAGGCCCTTCTGTCCTTGGGCGTGGTGCTTCTGGCTTCATCTCTGAGGTCAACGACAACGATCGACAGATAAAGGAAACTATTCTGATTCCCGGAGTGGAAACCATTCCCTTTTATTTCTGGTCCGGAAGTAATTACGATAAAAACCTGACAGCCCATAACTGGGACAAGCACCTCATGGTTATAGGCTTGCCTACAGCTCAGGAATATGAGCAGTTGCCTCTTCAGAACAGCAATCTTTCTTCAAAATATACCGACCCCTTGCTGAAACAGTTCGCCATCCTAGCGTTCTTGTTTATGGTAAGTGTTGGCGCAGTTTACAACGGCTACGCTCGGATACTCACTGTCCCATTGATGGTTCTATTGCTTTTATTGACTATTAATAATCATCCCTTTCGAAGCTCACCCTTCGATGCCTACCATGGCGACCAGGGAATGCAACCCTATCAAAACATGATCGACTATGCTAACTCGAACGGTGCGATGGTGTTCTGGAATCACATGGAACCTATTTCCAGCATCCGCAAACATGGGACTACGAGTCTGGCGACAGTTCCCTATCCTGATGATTTACTGAAAACAAAAAACTATACTGGATTCCAAGTCGTCGGCGACCACCCCATCCAACAAGCAGAAGCAGGGCAGCAATGGGATCAGGCGTTGATGGAGTATTTACAAGGTCAACGCGAACAACCCGTGTGGGGTTACGGCGGCAACAACTATCTTTGTGAAGAACAGAATGGCGACCGACTGGGATCGGTTCGCACTATAGTTCTTGTCCGCGAAAAAAATCGCGATACTCTTTTAGATGCCATAAGAAAAGGCCGGATGTATTCCGTCCGGCAAGTCGATGAGAATCGTCTTTCTCTCGATGAGTTTATCGTCGAAGACCAAAAAACCGGGCAACAGGCGACACTCGGGCAAGAGTTGACCTCAACCGATTTCCCTGCGGTAAAAATAAAACTGCGCTCAATAAAAGGCGGAAACAAAACAGCACGAATCCAAGTCATCCGCAACGGTGTACTGGTAAAACAGGAAAACGTATCCTTACCCTATGAGTTGACATGGAGAGATGTCGGCAACGATCAGGAAGGCCGAGCATATTACCGTATTAAGGCATCCGTCAACTCCATGGATAACCTTGTGTCCAATCCTATTTTCGTAAAATTTTCAGATACGCCAGGGGATGTCGTGGCATCTTTACCGCCACCAACCGAACAAAAAACACCCGCGCGACCCGTAAGAATCCCTGTTGCTCCAAAACCATCTATGCCGCAAAGCCCGGCAATGGCCCCTGCCTCTGCACCAGCAATTTCAGGGGCGAAAACGATGGTAACACCTGAGCCGAATCCTGCACCAAAAATTGAAATACCGGAAATCAGCACTCCCGTTCTCGATCCACCTGTGGTTCCTCCCCTAACACCACCTGTCGTACCCGCTGAAGTCATGGCAAAATCGTCTCCAAAAAGCGTTCGTCCACCAGTAGACCCTCAAAAGATTTTAAAAGTGGTAGTAGATGGGGTCTCTCTGCGTAAAGGACCAGGAACTGTTTTCCCAAAAATCATAAAACTGAAAAAGGGAGCTGAACTGGAATTCGTCCGCCGCACCAATATCAAACTCAACAACAAAAACTGGCTCATGGTCAAACGCGGCAATCGCTCCGCCTATGTATGGGAAGGCGTTGTCCAATGGGCAGAAGTTCGCCCCACTAACATGAAAAACAAGTAAGAAGTGTCCATCCATCCCTAAGTATAATTGTTAATCTCCGTGCCTTTGGTAAGTTGGTAGAGGAAGAGGGTTTTGTCAGCACTGACTTTTTCGGGAGTCATACCGCGGATACAAAATCGATAGGAAACAATCCGCACCGTTGGTTTTAGTTTTTTTAATATCTCGGGAAACAGTTTATCCATCGCCTGATGCGTTAGATAAAGATAAACAACGTCCGCATCTGAAGGATCAAAGTCAAAAATATTTCCACGGATAATACTTACCCGCTCATCAACCTTTTTTAATTTAACAAGCAACCGCGCCAACCCAACCTTGATCGGGTCTATTTCAACACCTACCCCCTTAGCGGAATACTTTTTCGCCGCAGTCATCAATACACGGCCGTCCCCACAACCCAAATCACAAATCGTTTCCCCTGGTCTTATGTCGACAAAATTTAGAATGCGACGAATGGTATGAGGCATAAGAGGATGCCAAGGCGCACCGAAAAAAATGGGTAACACCACCATACCTGCTAAAACAATCAAACCCGCCAACAAGAAAAAAGTCCACTCCATATCTAAGCACCTGTAAAATTTAAATCATTAAAACCAAAATAAACAAAGGGTTTTTGGGGGAGAGGGATGGCATATTGAAAAATATGAACAGTCTTATTCCACTTTAAGGTAAATTACTTCGCACTTACAACAAATCCAATAAAATTTACGAGAAATGGAAATGGAACACCTCGATAGCTACGAACAAAAGGCTCATAACCCGAGTGGAAATGAAACGGCACATCCATCTCAAACAACGCTAAAATATACTTTGGACGAATTGATCAAGTACCAGAAAGAAATTACTGCATTAAACAAAAAGCTATTATCTTTATGCAATAGTGATACAAAACTGCAATGGCTGCAAT
>CALJGH010000244.1 GCA_938073925.1 uncultured Nitrospinaceae bacterium | reverse complement strand
TGCTGCTTGGAACTGCTACACTGTTAGGAGGTAACTGGTTTGTTTACATTTATGGAGTGAACACAAATCAGGTAATTGAAACAAGTTTAGGTTATTTCATCAGTCCACTACTGGTAATCCTGTTGGGTGCTGTCTTTTTGAGAGAACGTTTAAATATTTGGCAAGTTGTTGCAGTGGGTTTTGCTGCTTTAGGAGTCTTGAATTTTATCTGGAATTTTGGTTCACTACCATGGATTGCACTTTCTTTAGCTTTCACATTTTCATTTTACGGATTATTCCGTAAAATGATTCCTGTTAAGCCTTTGGTAGGACTATTAATGGAAACAGCTCTACTTGCACCTCTGGCAGTTGTTTTAATATTGTTTTGGAAAGTTGATGGAACTGGACATTTTGGAACTGCATGGATGACGGACTTTTTATTATTTGGCGCAGGTGTTGTAACTTCGCTGCCACTATTGTGGTTCATCAATTCAGGCAAACGTCTTCATTATTCAACTATCGGTTTTTTTCAATATTTGACCCCATCCATCCAACTCGCAATTGGGGTATATCTTTACAACGAGACTTTTACTACAACCCATGCTGTCACCTTTGGACTGATTTGGACGGGATTGATTATCTATTCCATCAACACCATTCAGACTTATCAGCACATAAATACAAATCAGCAATGAAATATTTTTATTTTGAACTGGCGGGTCTAATCTTCTTCATCATTTCAGGGATTTTTTTTATTGCGGCAGGCATCCGCAGCGGAGATTATCTTTCAGTTATCGGTAGTATCATCTGGACTTTTGCCTGTTTCCTGTGGCTGATTCCGATTCTGGCTCGCCGTAATTCTCAAAACTGAGAAAATCTCAGTTAAGCTATTCCTAATATTTGTTTTCTTTCATTTGCCCAGGTTCGGATAATCTGATCGACTGCGAGTCCGATAAAGGCGACACAAAGTCCAAGTGTCAGTCCATTTCCTACTCCATTTTTATCTGACAAAGCTTTTAAAATAAATTGTCCTAAATCATCAGTTCCAATCATAGCACCAATAATCACCATAAATAATGCAAAAACAACAGTTTGATTAATACCTAGCATCATGTGTGGAAAAGCTAGAGGCAATTGAATCTTAGACCATCTTTGAATTCTAGTAACACCTGACATCAATCCTGCATCATTCAAAGATGGTGGAACATTATTCAGTCCTTCCACTGTATAACGCGTAGCAGGAATGGTCGCAAAGACAATAACTGCAATTAACACAGATGTGTCGGTTACACCAAAAAGCATTATAACAGGAATCAAATAAATAAAAGAAGGGAAAGTCTGAAACGTATCACAAGCCAGTATAATAATTTTTGAGGTCAACTTGTTTTGTGCACATAAAGAGCCAAGTGTCATGCCGATAATACCTGAGACAATGACTCCAAAAGTCAGCATATAAGCCGTTATTAGAGCTCTATCCCACCATTCTGTCAATGCAATAAATAACAAAAATCCACCAACAATAAGTGCTGATCTTATTCCACCGACAATGTAACCTATACCCATTGTTAAAACAAAGGTTGCGGCAACTGGCATACTTAGATACGCGGCTTTCATTGGCATTAAAACCTGCTGAATCAGAAATACATTAAAAGCTTTCAAACTAAAAAAGAAAGTGTCCCATACCCAATCCACCCCTGCTTGCAAAAAAGTTTCAGCTGTAATGCCTTTATTGTGTGGAACTATATACAAATAATTAAAACCTTCTTTAAAAAAGAAAGTCCCAATATACGCTAGTATCGTGCTTACTAAAAAAATAGCAAGAAACAGTAATGAAAATTTATGACGCTCTAAAAATGAAAGATCTGCAAAGTAATCAATTTTCTTGTTTGCCCATGCTAAAGACATTTTATCTAAAAGCACCGCAATCAGCACAATACAAATACCTTGTTCTAACGCTTGTCCAATTCTAAGACCATTAAGTGCAAGCAATAAATTAAAACCTAAACCCTTAGCCCCAATAAAAGATGCAATAACTGCCATTGCTAAGCACTGCATAATCACTTGGTTTACCCCAATTAAAATATCTCGTCTTGCAGTTGGAATTAACACCTTAAACATAAGCTGAAAATTGTTACAACCACTCATCATGCCAGCTTCCAGAACTTCCGGGGACACCCTTTTAAGTCCCAACAATGTCAGGCGCACCATCGGTGGTGTTGCAAAAATTATTGTTGCAATTGCTCCTGCATGATCACCAACTCCAAAAAATACCATGATCGGAACAATGTATGAAAAATGTGGCATAGTCTGGGCAACATTAAGCAAAGGATTTAATGTTGCTTCAACCTTCTTACTTTTATAAGACCAAACACCTAATGCAAGTCCCAAAAAAAATGAAATCGGAGCTGCAATCAATACAAACGAGAGAGTTTCCATTGCGGGTTCCCATTGACCAAAAACTGAAATATATATGGTTGAAAAAGATGCTAATATTGCCAAGCCTTTACCCTGAAGTTTATAGCCTAAAAGAACTGCACCGCCGGCAACCACTGTCCAAGGGAGTGCTGGCCAGCGCGCCCACTTATTTTCACTTACAAAATCCCAACTTGTAAAAGCAACAATGGTTTTAACCCCACCTATAAAAATTTCACGAATAAGTTCAATAAAAAAAAGCATCGCCCCTGAAATGGCTCTAGTTACTTCTTGTATTAATGGACTTTTTTCAAATTCTTCAATTTCAGGGTCATAGATCTCGATGGGCATCCATTCGAACATAAAATATTCTACAGTGTCATTAATCAAAAATGGGAGGTCTTTAATAAGTGGAGGGAAACGCCACAAAAAATTATTTTCAGAAGGTACAATAAATTGACATAGTAATAAGAAGACAACTAACAAAAAGATAAATTGTAACAATTTTGAATGTTTTGACGAGTAATCCATAATTGTATGATTAATCATAAATTTAACTTTTGAACTACCTGTGAGTGTCAAGTAATTAGTGAAAATAATTTTCTTGCATAGTAAATTGTCTCCTTTTTCTCTGATCCTAAAGGAGTCCTTGAGATAAAAGAGAGAAGGGGGGTGCCTTTTTTTAATTTTACCTTTAAAATTATAAAAGGTTATCTCTCATCTGTCTCGCTATCAGGTAAGCTGCCATAACCGACAGCGTGCTACTTGCTGCTGCCGCTAACAGAGCTAACGTGTAGTCACCCGTGACATCGTAAAGCAATCCCGCTAACCACGGTCCAGCCAATCCTGCAAGTCCCCACGCGGTGAACACCCGCCCGTAGATTTGTGATGAGGACTTTTCACCGAAAATTTTAATCACTGCTACAGGATACACAGCGATGATTGAACCGTAACTAAATCCGACTAACACCAGCGATATTAATAACACAAACGCATTGGAACTGGCAACCGCCACCATTAATACCAATACAGACATTAGCGGTTGCAGGATGAGCAAAGTGCTGATGCGAATTCGATCCGATAATACACCAGCTGCTAGCCCACCTAACATGTTCCCAAGCGCAATTACCATTGCACCGCCTATTGCGAGTGCAGCGCTACCACCAGCAGACACCACGATGCCAGTGGCATGGCCAATTACCATTAAACCGGCTAATGCACCACTGCCATAACCCAGCCACAACAGAAGTTGAATGTTAACGTTGGGCGAGATTATTGATGGTTTACTAGTAATCTCTCGCTTGAAACAAGCTCCAGCTCGATGCAACAATGCCCAGGCGATAAGTCCCGCAATCAGAAAAATAAAACCAGAAGTAGTCATGGCAACAGCCACACCACCATGTGTCAGACCATAATTAAAAATATATGGCGCAATCGTTGCCCCGAAAGCATAAAACGCAGTAACGGTGCCCATCGCTACCCCTCGCTTCTTTGGCATCACCTGCGCTGATATTTGCAACGCGAAGCCATATCCTACTCCGTTGGCACTACCGAAAATCACACTGTACCCTAGCACCATCACCCAAAACGTTTGTGATTGCCCCGCAATTATTATCCCGATGGCAGCAACAACACAGGTGATCAGCGCAAGAAGAGGTGCCGATAACATTGGATAGATTCGGTGGCCGAGCAAAACACCAATCGTCAAGCAAATAAGCGCACCAGAATAAATCAGGCTAATTTCCGCACGGCCTGCCTGCAACTGGCTTTCCAGCGGCTGCAAAAAAACTGAAAATGCATGAATAGACCCAAGTACCGTTGTTACTGTAATGCCAGCCAACAGGGTCAAAAGTGATGATGAATTGATTACCTGTTCCTTCATGACTTTCAAGAGTCCGTATGGCCGCTTACTTCATACTATTTATAATACCATCGACTTCTTCGATATTTATTTTTTCATTCATCGCGGTGTAGTTGGAATAGGAAAACAGAATGATAGCTTAGTGACACTACCCTTCTGTTTGAGAGCTGGTATAAAATGGATTTATTCAAGCGTTCCTCTACCTCCAAATAACACCTTAATCACGTGTGACCGATGTAATACTCCAACAACTTTTTTATTAGAATCTATAACCGCAACTGGTTTTTCTTGACCAAGAACCTCTTCTGCAACAGTTTCAATGATTGCATCTTTAGAAACTTTTAGATCACTTAGTTCTTCAGAACTATCCAATGCATCCATTACAGATTCAATTTTAAGAACCTTCTCCCTTGGTACATCTTCAGTAAATTTGCGTACGTACTCAGTTGCTGGATTAAGAACAATATCGGCAGGAGTATCTAGTTGCTCTATAATACCATCTTTCATTATTGCAATACGGTCAGCGAGTCGCAGGGCCTCATGAAAGTCATGCGTTACGAATAAAATTGTTTTGTTTAAAACACTTTGCAATCTCAAAAACTCATCCTGCATTTCTTTGCGAATTAATGGATCTAAAGCAGAAAACGGTTCATCTAGGAACCAAATATCAGGTTCTACAGCAAGAGAGCGTGCAATCCCTACACGTTGCTGTTGTCCACCAGATAATTGTCTTGGAAAATAATTTTCTCTCCCTTCAAGAACAACAAGCTTAACCATCTCCATAGCTCTGTTGATGCTCTCTTCTGTGCTATTTCCTCTAATTTGTAATGGAAATGCAATATTTTCTAATACAGTTTTGTGAGGTAATAAAGCAAAACTCTGAAAGACCATACCCATCTTATTACGTCTAAGTTCAATAAGTTTTTTATTGCTCATTGCAATCAGATCTTGACCATCTATATAAATATTCCCTGCAGTTGCATCCGTTAACCTTGAAATACAACGCAACAAAGTTGACTTGCCGGAACCAGACAATCCCATTACTACCAACAGATCTCCTTTATAAACTTCAAAAGAAGCGTTATTGACTCCAACCACGCAGCCTGCATCCTGGAAAATTTTGGCATCAACTTCACCTTTTGAACTTTGCAGCATTTTATTGGCATTCTCTCCAAATATCTTATAAACAGAGTCGCACTGAATGACCGGCTGTTTATTTTGTTCCACTTCAATTTGAGAAGACATAAGTTTTTTATTTAAATTTTTCTCTTATCTATTAGAGATATAGCGATCAGTACGAATTAATATAAACACAAAAAACCCCCACACAGGCGAAACCTGAATGGGGGTTGTTTTATGAAAAACCCCACTGGCTAAAAACCCTTGGAGGTTAGTTATTTATATGTTATTACATACCTGCTTGAGTAAATGGCTTCCAAACATCTCCATGGTCAGCTAACCATTTTTTAGCAGCATCTTTATGAGTCATTTTATCAATGTCAACAAGTGCAGCCATTTGACCAATATCTTGTGTCGAAAAAGACATTCTTGAAAAAGCAGTATAAGCTGCCGGATGTGTTTTCGGGAACTTATAATTAGCGGCTTTTTTCAACCATCCTTTAGGCGAACCACAACTACCATCACCACCATCGGCTTTTCTGCATCCATCAGTGTACTCTGGAAACTCGATAAAGGTAAATCCCTCGGCATCGGTGAAGTTAGGGGTCCAGTTAAAGATAATAGTAGCACGACCTTCTTTCTTAGCAGAGGCAAGTTCAGCCCAGAGTGCATCAGCACCCCCAGCAAACTTAACTACGTATTTACTATCAAGTCCAAGTGCATTTATACGATCAGGCATTAGTTGACCATGCCAACTTTGAGGTCCCTCTAACCAACGACCTTTGCCACCAGAATCTGCTGTCGCAAATGCCTTATGACAGTTTTTTAGAGCTTCCCAATTTGGAAGACCAGGACATAATCCTTTATCAATAACCCATGTAGGTACGCCCATTTCTTCTAATGTTGGTGCTGAATGACTACCTGCATCAATGACACCACCTTTTGCCATAGCATTGTAGAACGACTTCCCAAAGCTAGACTGCCAAACTTCATGAGATATAGTTACATCTCCGATACGAATGGCTTCATAAACCGCCTGAGAATCAGCAGACTTATACTCCACATTGTTACCCATACTTTCAAATATTCCACCAACAACGTAAGCCATTACCACTTGGCTTGACCAGTTATGTGTTGGAATTACAATGGGTGAACTGCTGTCAGCAGCACTAATTGAGCCCGCACTGAATGCGAGTATGATGCCTGCGACAATGGCACCAACTGTTCTTTTTATAGTATACATTTCTTCTCCTTGTTACTTATTGATTTAGATTTAATTAACCATGACCTCATTCGGTATGGAAAATTATTTTTTAACAATTACTAATTGCATCTGATCATAGTAAACCATCCTCCTTTTAAAAAATTAGTAAACCAAGAAGATTCGGAATTCAAAGAAATCGATGAACTTGCACTGACCCCTCACCCTATTCTAAATTAAAAAACTATACGGTTAATCTCCGTATAGATCTGATTAGGAACTTTATATATATATATAAATTATGTCAAGCGTTTTTTTATCTTTTATTATTTTTTACTTGACACAAATTTTGCATACCAGTATATTTTTCTGAATGCCGCACAATTCAGTGTGACATTTTTAGGAACACTGACAGTGAGTCATTCTGTGAGTATCTTTGAAAAATCTGTCTGTGTTTTAACCATAAAGTAATTGGAGGTTATATGGGTTATGATATGACTATGGAGATCTCAGCTCTTAACGAAATCTTCGTGGAGTTTTATTACTGGATCACTGTGCCTTTAATGTTCCTGATTCACGTCGGCTTCTGTTTGTACGAAGTCAGCATTTCAAGAGCAAAGAATCATATGCACACCTTGATGAAGAACGCGATGCTGATTCCAGTGGTTACGATCACGTTTTTCTTATTCGGTTTCTGGATTTGGTTCGCAGGTCAAGGGCCTTTTGGTGATTTCGCCGGCGGAACAACCGGCTTGCCATGGGATGCAACTATGGGTGCAAACGTAAAGGATCACATCATGGGCGTATTCTGGGCTGCGTTCCTGCTGTTTTCGTGGACTGCGGCTTCCATTGTTTCCGGTGCAGTGATTGAACGTATTCGCACCGGCGCCTTCCTCATTCTGGCCGTTTTAGTAGGTTCCGTAACTTGGATGATTGATGCGGCATGGGGTTGGAGCCCATCCGGATGGATGGTTACTGATTGGGGCTATCACGATGCATATGCTTCTGGTGTTATTCACGGCATCTGCGGAGGTGCAGCACTTGGTATCCTGACTGTGTTGGGACCACGCATAGGCAAATTTGCTCCAGACGGCACGCCCAGGGACATACCTCCGAATAATCCGTGGTTTGCGGTAATTGGCCTGTTCATCATCTATACAGGTTTCTGGGGCTTTTATGCGGCCTGCAACTTACCGATTGGCAATGTCAATGGCGTTTGGACAGCCACCACGATTTACGGTACTCCAACAACATTGAGTACAATAACTTTCAACTTCCTCATGTCCCTTGCGGGTGGCATGCTGGCTGGATACTTTATGTCAAAGGGAGATTCTTTCTGGACCTTTTCCGGAGGACTGGGTGGAATCATTGCGGCTTCAGCCGGAAATGACCTCTATCATCCACTGCAAGCTTTCCTGATTGGAATTGCTGGGGTTTGCATCGCTTACAAACTCCACTTCTGGGTCGAGCGCAAGTTCAAGATTGACGATGCCGTTGGTGCCGTCGCGGTACATGGATATGCCGGATCTTTCGGAGTGATAGTTTGTGGATTCATGCTCTGGGGCTACCCTGCAGTACTTGACGGTTCAGCTACGATTAACCCGTTGGGACAAATCGGCGGCGCGATCATGATGTTTTTTGTGCTGGGCTTCATCCCGACCTTTATCGTCGCAAAAATTTTGAATGCCATGGGGATTCTTAGGATTCCACATAAGGTTGAGTTGGCAGGACTGGATTATGTTGAAGAACAAACCAGAGCTGCGGACAGTCAGGCGATTGTTGATGCAGAATTAGCAGAAGCTAAATAATTATTCCTTTTATAATCTTTTAATGGAGAATGTTATGAGTACTGGAGTAGAAAGCTGGAGTGCTGAAAGTTTTGCCGAAATGAGTGCTATGAGTCCTTTTGTCGGTTCAGAAGTAATCCTGACTGCCGTGGTGGCAGTTGTATGGATTGTCTGGCAAATCTGGCAGATCAATGCTGAAAATGCCCGCTATGACGAGCAAGAGGCAAAACTGTAGGGGAAACCTCCCAAAACAGTTTCAGGAGATTAGATTATCACCTAATCCGGTGAGAGATTTGAGCTCTACCTGAAAAAACGTTGCCGCACCACGTGTGCGGCAACGTTCCTTCCTTCTAAAATTTTTCAGAAAAGCATGACGGCATAGGCGAAGCTTTGCCGCCAATGAAAGTTCAGTCGTGGTTTTTTCCAGGAATCCAATCTGTTCCGGAAAGGGGGACTTGCGCCATTGCGGCGGCTTCCACTGTCAAGGCGACCAAGTCTTCCGGTTCAAGATTGTGGACATGACTTTTCCCGCAAGAACGAGCGATGGTCTGTGCTTCAAGTGTCATCACCTTGAGATAATTCGCCAATCGCCTACCTGCCAAAACAGGATCAAGCCGTTTAGATAACTCTGGATCTTGAGTGGAAATTCCGGCAGGATCCCGCCCTTCGTGCCAGTCGTCATAAGCTCCGGCAGTCGTGCCGAGTTTTTGATATTCCTCTTCCAGTTCAGGATCGTTGTCTCCCAACGCCACCAATGCGGCGGTTCCTATAGAAACCGCATCCGCTCCCAACGCTAAAGCTTTTGCGACATCGGCACCATTCCGGATGCCTCCGGAAACAATCAACTGTACTTTCCGGTGCATTCCCAATTCCTGCAACGCTTTGACCGCCGGTCTAATGCAGGCAAGCGTCGGTTGTCCGACATGTTCAATAAAAACTTCCTGTGTGGCCGCCGTGCCGCCCTGCATTCCGTCAATCACAATCACATCGGCTCCGGCTTTGACAGAAAGTGCGGTGTCGTAATATGGTCGCGCTCCGCCGATTTTAATAAAAATCGGTTTCTCCCAATCTGTGATTTCTCGCAATTCGCTGATTTTGATTTCCAAGTCGTCCGGCCCTGTCCAATCCGGGTGACGACAGGCTGAACGTTGATCAATGCCTTGTGGAAGATTACGCATTTCCGCTACACGTTCTGAAATTTTCAATCCCAATAACATTCC
>CALJGH010000243.1 GCA_938073925.1 uncultured Nitrospinaceae bacterium | reverse complement strand
AAAATTTGAATACGCTGGTTGTCACGGTCAGCAACATAAATATTTCCTTCCCGATCCAAAGCTAGACCAACAGGGAATTTCATAAAACCATCAAAGTCTCCAGCATAACCGAAGCTCAAGATGAACTCGCCATCATCGTCGTAGCGCTTGACACAGTGGTTGGAAGTATCTGCCACGAGAATGGTTCCCGTAGGTTCCGCCACAATTTCTTCTGGCATATAGAACTTTTCTTGGCCCCAACCCTCTGTACCTACTTCTAAAAAGAATTCTCCATCAGGGTCAAACTTCTGAATACGATGACACCCCGTGTCAACCACCCAGGTATAACCTTCCAGATCGACAGCCACTCCGCTAGGAGTTTTAAATTCTCCGGGAATATAAGGGGGGCGTGAACCTCCGGAAGTACCAAAATATTTGAGCAATTTGCCATTGCCATCAAATTTTTGAATCCGGTCATTCCCCGCATCCGCAACCCAAACATATAGTTTACTGTGGTCGACCTCTGGCCGCTCTTCAGGGAGAGTTTCTTCAGTCGTTACAACTTCGAGAGAGTTCTCTAACTCATCGGTATTTTCGTCAGCCAATTTTTGAGCCCTTTCTTTTATAAATAGAACTCCAATAGGAAAGAGCCCCGAAAGGGGCTCTTGAAGCCATACGTCAGCAATCAGACGTTAAATATAAAACACAATTTTCACACACAGAAGAAGGAGCAAAATATCGCACCCAACCCTCTCTGTTTTTTTACTTCACCAAGAACCCTTTTACATCGAGAATCTGATATTCAAAATCACAAGTTTTCTGCATCTCATCCAACCGTTCGTTCCAGTTCTTTTTGAAGTTGTCGAGGCTTTCAGATTTTGGTTTCTTTTTCATCAAATCCACTTCACGATAAAGCGGCTTAATCATATTCTTATGAACCAGCTGCAGAATGTTTCTCAAATTCAAGACACATTGTTTGGTCACCTCTTCGCGGGTCACGCCATCGACTTTTTCAAGCAGACGCAAAAACGACTGGATGGTGGTCAACTGCACGGTATAACTTTCAGACAAACGATGGTCATATTTCAATCCGCAATCAATGTATGCGGGCATCAGAAACATACCAATATGATGGTCAAATTTAACGGCAAGAGTGATCAGCTTTTGAAGGTAATCGACCTCCCGTAAATCTTCTTCTTCATCTTCACCCTCTGCGAGTTCCTGAGCTGCTTTCTCCTTTTCCTTCTGGAGTTCAGCCTTAATCTTTTCCAACTCGCTCAAATCTGAAAGATGGTCTATCTCTTTTTCTTCAGGGGCTTCGCCCGATGCTTCTTTAGTTTCTGTATCTTGGTCGCTCAACGCAAATCTCCTTCCTTACAAGGGTAGAACAATAAACCAATATTTTAAAAAGCTTTGGGAACTTCGTAAGTATAATCTTTTTCTCCAAACCGTGTCAACCAGCGTAACACACGACCCCATAGATCGAACCTATAGGGAAAACCCTATTATTTCGGCTTTTAGAGATGAGGTTAAGCTAAACTCAGAATAAGTCTCTAACCAAGGAGACGAACTAACAAAGCAATTGTTTGCTTTATTATGAATATGATTCTTTTTAGGTCCAGCGTCACACTGGTTGACAGGGGTTTCCCATTGGATATATGCTTATTAGATATAAACTCCAATAATTCTTTAGGTTGACGCATGTGATGTTTATCCGCTCACAAGAAACAACTAATTCATTATATAAGGGGAGACTATGAAAACCGCTCTCTTGTTTCCCCCGCAATGGTATCCCAGCCAACCTTATCTGGCTTTGCCTACATTGAAGGCGCATTTAGAGTCGCGAGGCCATGAGGTGGATCAGTTTGACCTGAATATCGAATGTTACGATATCTTTTTATCGCGGGAATATCTCGAACGCTGTGTCGAAATTATCAGGCGGCGGCTTGCCGACCCTACGCGCTCCATAGAAGATCAGGAAGTTAGGTCCATCTATAAAGATATCCTCTCCGACTCGGCATTTCTGGAGTCCGTTCTCAATGAAGTTGAAGATGCAAAAAATGTACTTCGAGACGAGAACCGTTTTTTCCAGTTCGACGTCTATAGCAAGGCATACACGAACCTGAAAATCGCGATGCAACTGATTTCCTACGCGCACCACCCGAGCCGCGTAGACCTCGACTCATTTTTCATGCAGGGCAATCCAGAAGAAAATCTGTCAGGAATTTTAAGTGCGACAGAAGACAAAGTACGGAATCCGTTCTTGCTGATGTTTGACGAATATTTGACCCCCAAAATACCTTGGGACGACTATAGAGTCGTTGGGTTATCCATCATTCATATCGGGCAGGTCATACCCGGCCTCACACTTGCACGGCAGCTGCGGCAACGTTATCCGCATTTACATATCGTTATTGGTGGCAGTGTCTTCAACCGTCATGCCGACTTGCTCGATGATAAACAGGAATTATTCAAGCAATTCTTTCACAGTCTCATCGTATCCGAGGGCGAACAACCGTTGGATCAGTTGCTCAGTCATCTAAAAGAAAATAAACCGCTCAACACGGTGCCCAACCTGATTTATCTTGAAGAAAACAAGGTGATTCGCAATCCAAAATCTGAGGCACTCCCTTACGATCAACTTGTCTGCCCGACGTTTGATCAGCTTCCGCTGGAAAAATATTTAATGCCCTATCCTGTATTGCCTTATATGTCGAGCCGTGGCTGTTATTGGGGCAAATGCACCTTTTGCACCCATAGTTTTATTTATGATTCACATTACAGAAAAGAAAATGAAGTGAGGGTGGCAGAAGAGCTAGACCACCTTTCGAAAAAGTATAAAACCAAATATTTCACTTTTTCAGATGAAGCCATCTCTCCCAATGCGTTCAACCGCATGTCGACAGAGATTCTCAAACGTGGTGTAGATATGCGTGCGTTAGGAATGCTCAAATTCGAATCAAGCGAAAAAGAATCGCCGGAATTATTTGACGATATCTATCGCGCAGGATTCCTCATGCTGTTTTTCGGATTAGAAAGTGCCAACGACCGCATCCTTTCCATTATCGATAAAGGCTGTGACCAAGAGACAGAAAGAGCCGTGTTGAAACATAGTTCAGAAGCAGGCATATGGAACCATCTCTACCTGTTTTTCGGTTTTCCCACAGAAGAGAGGTCCGAAGCGGAAGACACCATACAATTTACTATCGAAAATTCAGAAGTCGAAAGCGGCATCATCCATTCCGTAGGGCAATCCATATTTGCATTGGAAAAAGATTCGGCAATCTACCACAACCCGGCAAAGTTTAAAATTGATCGGATCGTTCAAGACCCAGAACGCGATATGGCCATCGTGTTCGACTACGAAATCAATACCGGAATGCCACGGGAGGAAGTTATGGATGTCTATGAAAATTTCAACTCCGTAATTGAAAAGCATTTTCCGTCTCGTCAAATCTGGAACTACCTGTCGCGCGAACATTTCCTGCTCTACTTAGATCATTACGGCAAAGAAGAGATATTGAACATGGCCTCCACGGGCGTGGCTCCCTAGAAGGAGTAAAAGGGGCAATTCTATCTCAAAAAGCATGAAAGCATTTGTATCGACGATAAAAGAATAGACCTATAGGCCGTGCGCCTAGCAGTTGACAGAGGCAAGGTGATCGCCTAAAATTGAGTTCTTCTTTATAAATTTGAATCACATAGATTTGGAGCGCGTGTTTTATGGGCCAGGCCGGTAAACCAACAGACTGGATCACAATGAAAATTGATCCTGAGATTTTTGATGAATTGGGTGTCCGTGACCCAGAAGAAACCAAACGGGAAATGGCAATCACTAAAAAAACCCGTCAAGTCCGGAAAGAACTGAAAACCGACCCCGATAATTTGGAATTACAATTAGAGCTCGCTACTCTTTTCATAGATGGCTGTAATTACGAAGAAGCCCTCAAACAACTCGCACTCGTCCGCAATAAAGATCCAAAAAACCCTCGCGTTTACAAATTGCTAGGTACCGCTTACGTTCTTTTCAACCATGACGAAGAAGCGTTGCTGGAACTCAATCGCGCCCACGAACTAGACCGAGATGATCCCGAAATTCTGTTCAATTTGGGTGGCGTCTACCTTCTTAAAGATATGTATGAAAGTGCGGCTGACGCTTTTGAAAAAGCCATTAAAATTGACCCGACCGACACCACCAGCTATGCCAACCTTGCAGCGGCTTATGGCATGCTCAAAATTTACGACAAGGAAATCAGTGCCCTGAAAAAGGTGTTGATGTTCGAGCCAGAAAACAAAGAACTCAGGGCTGCTCTATCAAATGCCTATTTTAATTCTGATCGTTTTGAAGAAGCGATTGATGCCGCAATTTGTGTCGTTGAGATAGATGAAAAAGACACACAAGCCTATTGCAACCTGGGTAGCTGCTATGCCGCTCAAAACATGATAGACGAGGCCATTAAAACATTTAATAAAGCCAGCGAATTGGCTCCGGACTATTCTCTTCCGCATACCAACCTGGGAACTCTTTATGCCAATATGGGGCGCATTGAAACCGCCATCAAAGAGTTTAAGGTATCGGTAAGTCTTAATCCGCAAGACGCGGGAGCATGGCTGAACCTCTATAGTTGCTATAAAGAAGTCGGGCTGATGGAAGAATCGCAAAAAGCCTATAGCAAATATGAGGCTCTTATGAATGCATCCGAATTAGAGCAAGCACCAGGCGGAGACAATCCGTCCAATATTCCTGGTGGCGTTTCCCAGACCAGCAAGTTAGCTACTGGAGGCGATATGAGAGAAGATTCCGCAGGACTGGAATCCTTACGCGATGTCAGCGAATAAATATTTCGACTGACTCTCTCCCATGACGCACTCCCCAAATCTGATTTCCCTTGGGGAATTCAAACCTTCGGACCAATGGCAAACACATGTCAATTCCATTTTTTATGGAATCAAAGGTCCCGCAATTCACAACCATTTCCAGACCTATGTCAGTCTGGATCATCGGTTGGCACATGCCCTGGCAGAAGACTTCTTTAAACATACAGTCGGAAAGACACCA
This sequence comes from uncultured Nitrospinaceae bacterium, assembly GCA_938073925.1. GTDB lineage: Bacteria > Nitrospinota > Nitrospinia > Nitrospinales > VA-1 > UBA8687. The sequence goes on along the minus strand of CALJGH010000243.1, from coordinate 5,972 downwards.
CCAAGCCGAGTCTGGACTATTCAGGAGTGGGGAGTGGGCAACGGCAATCTGGCCGCTTGCTTTCTCAGTCGCCTGCATGAAATAGATTTCAACAATCAAGTCTATCCATTCACTCATTATATTCTGTGTGATGAATCCGAAGAAATACTGAAAGGAACAAGAGCCAATCCGCGCTTACAGCAACACGAGGGACGGTTTTCAACAGTAAGAGTAGATGCAGAACACCTCGATTGTTTCCGGCCAAAATCAGTGACCAAAATCATTTCAAACGAAATATGGGATGACCTCGCCACAAAAGTTTTAATTAAAAATGAAAACCAGTTTTACGAAGAATACCTTTGCCCGTATCTGCCAGATGATTATCCAAATGCAAATGAAGAAACCTTTATAGAACAATTCCAGAAGAAAGATCTGCATGAACTAGCCCAGCGACCTTCTTTTCTCGAAGCAATCTATTGGGAACGTGATTTTCAAAGGGTTGATCTAAGCGACTGGCCTTATACAGAAACTTTGCAAAAACACAGCCAAAGCCTCACAAATGAAATACCTATGCCCATCAACACAGGAGCTTTCGCTGCATTGAAAAAAGCAAAAGAACTCCTCGCACCAGACAGCCTGGGCTATACCGGATTTGACTATGGAATGCTTGAATTCAAAGACCTGAACCAGGAAGGGCGACCGTATTTTAATTTATATGGCGGACAATATACCTTCATGGTCAATTTTCCCTTATTAGAAGAAGTTGGACGCGAGATCGGTTTCTCTGAAATAAAAAGAGAATATCAAAACGAATTTGTAAAGCGCAGCTTGGATGCCGAAGTTTCGGGGGTCGTTGAGCTGGTACAAAACCACCCGCAGGTTGCCAATATGCCCGGTTGGGATCGAGATATTTTAATGCTCCGCACCCTGCAGGCCTTGAACTCGATTTACCACAGCCCCTACCCCGGCAAACTTGAATACCCGCCCATGCAAGGAACGCCCAAAAAGCAGCGGAAACAAATTTTACAACTAGCTAAAAACCTTAGCACCCGCGGCGTCCCCGATACGGTTGCCTATGTAACAAAAGAAGAAGTATTAGCCGCATTGAAACTTTTAAGAAAACTAGGGTATCGGGAAAAAGATATCGAGGCCGCCTTTCACTCGCCGCCATTACCGGTTTCCTTCATCCACATTCAGTTCAAGAGTTAGTCTCGCCAGCATTACCTTTTCATAAGCGGAATAGCGCGCATAAAAAACGGCTTGCACAATCACTTGTGCAAGCCGTTAGTTACTGCAAAACTCCTATTGTCTTTTTTAAGCAGAGGGAAGTTCACTTGGTGGAACTTCGTCTTCTTCATCCTCATCAAAAAAGTCATCGTCGTCGTCATCACCGATCAACAGATTTTCATCGTCAACCTGAAGTTCCTCAAATTCCTCCTCATCCTCTTCCTCTTCTTTCGGATAAGGCAGTTCTTCCCAGACCACAACACGAGAATTTCCCCGGTCTGCAATGAACAATTTGAACTTGGGTTTCGGTTCTTCTTCTTCAATCTCATCGCCACCTTCTGTAGCTACTAAAGAGGTGTCTTCATCGTCGTCATCATCGTCTGGCATTGGAATACCTCGAGGAGAGTCATCTTCCTCCTCTTCTTCAATCAAGAACATTCCAAATGGGTCATCCAATGTACTTGCCGTTGCTTCGCCTTCCACAACGCGATTGGCTTTATTATCGTTAAAGTTGACTTGACCCAATACCAAATCTGGCAATTGACCATTTTCAGTAGGCACTTCTTTCCAATACAGAACCCGGTTGTTACCCGTATCGGAAACAAACATTCCCATATCGCCACACACTACATCGGTTGGGAAGTACATACCCTCCTGACAAGCACGTTTGTATCCTTTTCCAGAATTCGGCTCTCGACTAAAGAAATCCTTTTGTCCAACAACCACATCTGCCGCCACACCTGTTTCACGGGGAAGTTTATTCCAGATCAAAACACGGTTGTTGCCTTGGTCCACCACAACTACTCTTTCACTTTCAGCATCGAAGTGAACGCCCATCGGGAAACTAAGTGTATCAGCACCTACGTTATCGAATTCACCTCGATTTGGCCAACGCTCATCCATACCCCCTTGCCCCAGGGACACATCGGCATTCCAGCCATCACTGAAAGGAATTTTATTCCACACCAACACACGGTGGTTATCTTTGTCGGCAACAAAAATATGTTGGTCATCACTTGAAAAAATTCCCATGGGGAAAAACAAAGAACCTGAACCGACGAAACCTCGGCGGTTGGCTTCGTTATCATCTAGATTATCCTGACCTAATACCAAGCTCGGAGCTTCACCATCTTCAGAAGGGATTCCTGACCAGCGAAGAATACGATGGTTACCACTATCAACAACATAAAGTTTGCCATCAATCACCTGGAGTCCAGCCGGCTGGGAAAGAGTATCTTCCTCTGACTTACTTATAGTGAAGCCATCCAGATCTTCATCTCCTAACCCTGAGGTCATTTCGTCCAGAGTCGTGGTCATTCCACGATTTTCCAGACAATCTGCAAAATCTTCTTGTCCTAAAACCAGTGAACAAGGTTCACCATTTTCTTCTGGAAACTGCTCCCATATCACAACTCGATGATTGCCGCGATCAGACACAAAAAGCATATCTCCATACTTCGCGACATATTGAGGTTCACTTAAAGTATTATCACCCGGATCATCTGCACCGCGGTTAGACTGGGTCATGGAAAAATCACCCTGACCAATGACCATGTAGGCACCAACTTCCTTTTCTTCTTCAGCCGGTTCCTCATCCTCATCCATTTCATCCAGGTCCAACTCATCATCTTCAGAAACGCTTAGCGAATCTTCAGACTCTGTCTTCTCCTCAATCTCATTTTCTTCTGCCATGAAAACAATCTCCAAATAATTTATCTAAATTTTTCAAAAAAATGACCTTGCCGATTCTAATGGCAATATTCTAATCAGCAGGCAGTGGAACATTCAATCGTTGCCACACGGAAATGACTTTACGTCCATTTCTATCCTGATGTTTTCCATCCCAAACAGCAAACGCGACCAATACGGGAATCTTCCGCTTAAAACGGACATCCCATTTATTGATCGAATCTAGAGTACGGAAAAATACTACACTCCATTTGCCTTCTTTCCAAACACCTTTTCCAAGAACATTCTGTTTTGTCTGCGGCTGAGGTGTTAACGTTCCAAAACCTTCGGCATTCAACTCCTCCACGGCTTCTTCCCTGAATGGATTCAGCGAGTCCACCGGGTTGACCTCGCCGCCAAATATCATGGTGTCTAAATCCAATCCTTTGGTGGCATATTCCAGTTTTTCTTTTGTTTCAATTTCTGTCTGCCAATCCGCTCGCCACTGCCAGATGTTCACCACTTTATTGCGATTGCCCATGCCAAAAAACGGCTCGTTATGCCCATGCTTATGCAACATGACTTTTCCGAGAGCAAACTGCATCGCTATGGCATCTTTGAAATCCTGATGCCGACTTGAAGTGCGATCTGCCTGTGCATCTTCCCATTGCAAACGAAACGCAATGCCTTCATCGTTTATCACCGACTGGAACTGAATTTGATCAATCGGATCTCTGCGCGCGTTGAGTGGAAGCGTATGAATATTCTGAACCGCTACCGAATCCCACAACGGGTTTTCCGGATCCGTATCAATTTCCCCATCTATGACATGGGTTTTCAGGTCGCCCTCATATTGCGCCGGCTTATAAATTTCCTTATTAATTTTTGACTCGATGAAGGACGCGAGATCCCATCGTTCATTTTCGTTCAGGTGATTGTAAGACTTCATGGGAGTCCCATCAATCCCTGTCGTCATAATCAAAAATAAATCTTTTTTATCAAAACCAAACTTAAAAGCATTTGGGTCTGTCAAATCATAAATAAAAACGCGATGATCCCAAATATCGTAGAGATCATCGGCAATAGGACCATCACCCTTCAAGTCGGTGCCATGACAACGCGAACAGCGCATTTCCTGATAAATGCTTTGCCCTCTTTTTATCGACTCCGCATCAGAAACAGGCACCTCGCCGTGGGTAATCTGTTCTTTCGGTTTGTCCTTTGTAAAACGTTTCGAAAACGATTTAATATATTCAACAACGCCCCAGGTTTCATCTTCCGACAACGCGCCTCTCCATGCTGGCATGGCGGTACCCGGTATGCCGCGAGCAATCGTTCGGTAAATATCTTTATCCAGCGGCAACGAGCCAAAAGGCGTACTGCGATATTTAAACACGCCTTTTCTAAAATCCCTTGGCCACGGAAAAAGGTACGCCATAGCATCGCCACCACCGTTGCCATCCTGCCCGTGACAAAACACGCACATATGCTTGTAGACGGTGGCGCCAATGCGCAGCAAATCCTTTTTGCTTTTGGGAGAGCTCCCTATATCCCCTTGTTGCGAATGAGAATAAGCAGGAAGCGGTCCAAAAACTAGAGTAATCAGGACCAAAAAGGAAATGATGCTCTTCTTATAATTAACGAACCCTAAGGCTCGGCGCTGATAAAGAATTAAGTTCTTCATTGCCATTTAAACCATCTTCCGCAATATCGACCCACATGTCACCGCGACAATTGCCTCTATGATCCACTCCTTTACAATAAAAGAGAGGATTACCGTTTGTAAAATATACGACTGGATGCGAAAAAAATACGCTTAAATTATCAAACTTTGCAATTTCGATGGCTTTTTCAATTGTTGTTTCCTCTGCCGATGCCTTTCGAATTACTTTGCGGATGACCATATAATCCAGCTCTCGATCCAAATCGAGATCGTAATATGTTGCGATTAAACCTGTAATACTCAACGATTCCCATCCCCGATAAGAAGGATGATTCCAACCCGGCTCCTTGGGAATCTCCAATTTCTTTAAGTCTTCATTTTGGCCCGAAGCTAAAGCTTGGCCTCCAGTCAAAACAGACATCAATATAAAAATCACCAGCCAAACCAGCAAAAAGCGGAATTTCACTTGAGACCTCACTTTTTTGGGAATCAGGCGATAAATGCCTACCCATATATATATGAAGGAACCCACGACTTTTAAAACCTATTGCAACCGGACTAGTAATCTGGAAAACGCCGATTTTCAAAGGATATTGAATAAGCTAACACATTTCAGGTACCATTCAAACGGGTAATGTCGTAAGAAAAATGAGGGGAGAAGGAAGAAAAAGGGTAGGACTCGCCGAGCTCAGGAATTGACCTTCATAGCTGCAGCCACATCCGGAAAAATTTCGAAAACATTGTGGAGCTTGGCAAGCTCGAACACTTCTTTCGGGGCACCATGCAAACCGGTCAATACAAATCGACCCTCTTCTTTAAGTGTCTATAAAAATTGTATAAATGTGCTGATGGTGGAGCTGTCGAGGTAGGTGACTTTCTTCAGATTGAGGATAAATTTTTTGAATCCCATCTCGATATAAGCATCCATGAGGCGACTGAGGTCAGGTGAGTTATATATATCCAACTGACCGGCAAGATCGATAATAATGTTATCTTTTTCATCTCGACAGTCGATATCGATTTTCTCCATCAACCCAAGTATTTCTTTATGAAGCTTTTCAATCGAAAAACTCTTTTCAAATTAATTGGGGATTAGCATTAAAACTGTTTTTCATACCGTTTTGAATCCAAGTCGCGGGGTTCACAATCTATCCAATAAGAATCTTTATCTGGCTCCATTTTTCTTCTCAAAGGGTCTTCCCTGAAAAACGAAGCCACCACACGGATAACGGTAAATACCAAAAAGTAGGTAAGACTTAAAATAACTTTGGCGTTAAAGTTCCCTATCACCTCGGCAAACCGCATCCAATTCTTATGAATGGGAAGAAGGCTCAACGGAGAAGCAAGCCCCATGCTACCAAAAAACAAAATTAAAACCCCAAGAACAGCCGCAGCGATGGTCCAGGTTTTATAAAAGAAAACCGCCGCAAAAAAC
>CALJGH010000242.1 GCA_938073925.1 uncultured Nitrospinaceae bacterium | reverse complement strand
ATGGCACTAATCTTTGTCGATTGCATACAAGGTTGAATGATTCGATAGGTTTGGTCGAGAAAATGTTCCGCACTTCTACAGTTGGAACAATTTTAAGCGATCCCACAAAAAGTATTCCACTTTGCGAATTAAGTAGTAAATAGTTTTTAAGAATTCTTTTGCCAAAATTGCATCATGTGAAAAAATTTCTCCCGTTATTTCCCCATACTCATTCGTGACCCTTTAAGATTAATTCACTCTAGTCCTTATTATGTGGGTTTCCAAAATATATAATTTTTTCAAGATTATTTTTTTTGCGAATAATAAAATAGTTGGAATAAACAGGATAAACAGGGATAAAACCTTTGATGATACACTGACTGGAAAATCATTTAAACTCTGTTTATTTAACCTGACTTTGATCTTGGATCTGGGTAGGAATTTTTATCTTCATTCTATTATGACTTCTAATACCGATCCAAATAGTTTTTGACCGATAAATATTGAGCTTTTGGCCAAAGGAAATATTACATAGTGGATCCTGGCATATAAATGGTTCCCTCGGCCGTTTCGTGAGAATGGGTTTCCCCGCCTAATCCCAGCATTTTCGAAGCTTTTTTGGCTTCCTCCGGGGTTTTATAAATATGATCCATTATATTACTGCTATTGCCTGAGCCTTCTTCCTGCCGTGTTTCCCCTCCAGAACCTTCTTCGCGGTGGCCGGAGCCTTCTCTTTTTCCAGGATGTTGGCCCTTTTCAATCAGGCTCATCGCTTCATTCAGTTGCGAAAAAAATTTAGGTTTTTGAGTATAACCTTCAATGCGGCCGATTTCTTTTTCTTTTTTCGGGTCCCAAATTATAAAAGTGGGAGTTCCAAAAATTTCATCCACGCGTCCTTCGTCCAGGGCTTTTGCCATCCATTCTGGAAAAAGTTTGCCTTGAACTGGCACAATTTTTACAGGAAGGCTTTTTCCCAGAGTACTTGTTTCATATTCCGGTAAAACTTCTTCCTGCCATCGCTTAGAGCTTTGAGATTTTTCACCGCTGAGCACAAGAAGCTCCCGGGCGAATCCTGTATGGGTTAAAAAAGTAAGCAATAAAAGGGTAACGAAGAAAATCAATTTTTTCACAGTAGACACCTTAAATTATGAGAGAAAATAATTTGTATGAGTTTACTTATTTAATCATAAAAATATCACCTTGTCATCACTGCGGTTTAATGAGGGAAACTAAGAGAAATGCATTTCACCACTAATGAGTATTTGAAACAGGTGTGAAAAATTTGTGGGTTAGAAAAAGGAGATAATACTTGAAGATTCAATTGCCAAATAAAGCGATAGCGAATGAGACGGCCGAATAGATCACACAAAAGAAACAAGCAAAGAACGGTTTTTTGTAAATTTGTTTAATCATAGTATCATTATAGCCTAGGTTTTGACCTGTCCGGCCTCATTTTTTGGCTTTACCGTTCTATTTGACGGAATCACACAGGATTGAGTATTTTGATATTTTTTAGCATGATGATTGCTATACATATTGATAGTTAATAACCGTCAATATTTTGAAAGGTAAAGCAAATGATCTTAAGCAATAGAAAACAAAACTCTAAGGTTCTAAAAACGCAGTAGCATCCGGTAAAAATGGCACCACCAAGATCAAACCTATGAGTGCAATCGCTAGGTTGATGGCAACTTTTTGCGGTATTGATTCTAAATAAATTGGATGAAGAAATTCAGATATGGCTACAACTTATAGGCCAAGCCGCTGTTGTTCAAAAATTGGTGTTTAATACGACTGATACCTATAAACAGTTCAAAACTGATTAAGGTAATCTTGCACAGAATCAGCGAAAGTATCGGTTTGTTTGTAGGCTTGCATTTCTGGCGGAAGAGCAGAAAGTGCTTTAGCTATTCGATTTGCAATCCCCTCGAATTTAACAACATTTTTTAACTGACGCAAATGGATGCGGATAGTAAATAATATAGCACCTGTTCCTTTTAGCTTCCTGAGTGTTTGCCTTTCAACTCGTAACCACAAGTTTTCCCCTGCATTGACTGAAGTAATATGATTTTGAGGTCTCTCATCTATACTTTTTGTGCCATCTTGACGTAAAGACGGGTTGTCATGTAAAGACCAGTTGCGCCGGGAATAGATTTCATCAAAAGGCATTGAATCAAAAAATTTATTCGTAGGAACTTGGAGTTGTTCTTTATAAAAAGGTACGGGGGTATGGATAATATCCATAGTCTTTCCAAACTTTTCTTTTAAACTCCAGCGCGAAGGGAACGCAACACTTCCTGCCGCGAACCACCATGCTGATTTTTTTTCATCGGGTGGAAACATTATGATCAGATCCTCCTGAACTAATCTGGCTGCCAGGTCCAATGGATGTATTCCATTTGTCTTTATATCTGTAGACCATTCATCCCCATCAAACATTTTATGAGGTTTAAGCTTTATAGTATTTTCCCCTCGCTCATATAATTCAGGGTGAATTGCAGGCAAATGTTTCAGCATCAAATTAAAAACTTCTGTTGAAGCTGTCATGGCAGAAGGATCGGCCATAAAAACATTCTTATGATAATTGGCAAGAAGCTTTCTTTTTTCTGCTATTTGTTGGGCCCGTTCTTGGAGATCAAAAATTTCAAACCATTCGGCTTCGGGTATTTTGAGTAATCCCATTGATAAGCGAAAAGGAGGATTTTCGAACGGGAAGTGAGGAGGTCTCTGTTGTTTGATTTTACTGTCGTCTTTCATCGAAATATTATCTTAAATTTTTTACTGATACTTAATGAATATCTCATTCAAAGCAAAGAAGCTCATGACTCATTAGGTGATCCGCTAAGGAATTGACAATTGTGCGTGTGGAAGACACTAAAAATGAAATCTTAATGGACTCCTTCCAGGTTTTCTAATTCCAACATTTTTTCCCCTTTATAAAAGATTGACGGGCAAATCTTGGTAGAGCTACAAGCCCCATTCCTCGAACTGCCATTAGCTTCTGAACCCTGGTGTCTTAAGTTTCGATGATCACGTCAATATTTATTTGGTTAGTCTTGAAATAGTGATCCAGATCATGGCGACGTTTGCTCTGAAATGTAGGCAATAAAAAGGGTTGTCCCTGGACGTTGATGGTTGTAACGACGGACCCAAGAATAAACGGATATGTGCCGAGTTGCTTATCTTTCAATAATTTATTCATGAGATAGCCTTTAGAATATTTTTTCTTGCATCGAAGGAAAACAAAAAAGGACTCACCGTAAATGGCAAGTCCTCTCTTTACTTATAGGGAAAGAATTCAGTGCGTGTCTACTTTGAACCTTCGACTTATTTTTCTAGAAACTTTTGACTGCATTTTCTAAATCTGAATTGGCTCCATTTGCTTGCTGCTCTAGGTCTTTATTAAGTTCGGACAACTTGCTCCCAGATGTATTAGGGTTTTGTAATGAGAGTACCATATTCACATAAATTTCTTGCATGGTGTTGACTTTACCTGATATTTTCTTGGCCATTTTCTGACAATTGTTTCCTTGTTGATTTGCTTCCTCGATCAATCCTTGCATAATCCCAACTCGGCTACCCAGATTATGTATGAGAATATTAACGTGTCGATTAAACCTATCTATGCGCGGGTAGTTTTGTGACTCCTTCCCAGTTGCCGCATCTATAACATGCTTCATCTGCCCATGAATTTTCTGAATTTTAATATCATTGTCCATCATTTTTTTTGCTATATCTTTACAGTTTTGATTAGCTTGTGCGTACGCCATTGTTCCAAGGCATAGAATAAATAATAAGCAAAACATGATTGAGAATATTGAAAATTTTTTGATCCTCGGCATGACTCCCCCAAAGAAATAAGTTGAAAATAGATTTAGATAAACGTTGTTATGATAGCTTGATTCTATACTAAAATTGAACAAAAATCAGGTGACATTAATAAATAAATTTTTTTTTCTACTCATGTAAATTGGATGCCAAACTGCAAAATGGCGTGCCCCATTAAGTAGCAGCTCTTTTTAAGTTAGTATTTCTACTTTTGGTTTTATCGTTACAGGAGCTGGAGGTTGATAGTTCATTGAACTGTGCGGTAGGGGTCTTTTTTTAATGAAAGTATTGTTTAACGACTGAGGCTGTGTCACGATGAGCCACTTGTTGTTTATCCTATGTCGAGTGGCAAGCGTGACGGATAGATCAAAACTGCAAGACCATTAGAAACCACACCTCGCGGTTTTTTGCTGCAAGGTAGGGAGGAGATTAGTTGGATGGATAGACCGGAAGAGCTCACTGACCCGCAGAGGTTTGATGAAATAATGGAAAGAATAAATACAAAACTGGCAATAAGTGCCATTCCTCTTCGAGAAAGGGCGCTCATGGCGCAGGCTCTTTTGGAGGATGAATTAGACTACGATATCGCAGAAGATGACAGTGTGTATCCACTGACTGTAGAGTGGTACCGAAAAACTTTTCCAGGCGAAAGAATTTAAATCAAACTGCGTGGGGTTTAGATTTTTAAATAGAAAATCCAAGTTCATATTTTTTCGTTGAGGACAAAAAAGGGCTTGCAGCAAACGTGGTAAATCCTTTCTTAATGATCGGGGCGAGGGGGTTCTAACCTTGGGTTTTAAGCCAATATACTATTTACAGAATATAACCCTGGCTTTGAATGAGATTATTTGTTCTTTGATTTTGCTACCATATCGGCTAATCGTTCCCCGAGGATATAACTGATGTTGAAGTTAAGTTTGGCCACGATGTTCGGGAAAAACTTCAGGTCTTTTTGCATACGTTCATAATCAAACCGCAATGCCGTTACCTTCTTTGTAGCCAGCACATTGGCAGTTCTTTCTGTTTCGCGTATATAACCCACCTCACCGAAAATCTGTCCAGGCTTTAAGATTGCCAATGAATGTGATTCATTGCCATCTCTTCTAATGACTTCTGCTTCGCCTGAAAGAATTAGATGCATATTGCGTCCTATTGTGTCTTGTTTTACCAACAGTTCACCTTTTTCAAATTCATGAAGTTCAGAAATCAAAATTGCCTTGCGGCGCTGATAATTGCTCATGTTTTGAAGTAAAGGGCTACCATCAAGCACCTTAGGGTCAATCGACATAGAAAGTATTTGGTAAAGTCCAACAAGGCGAATTCGAGTCATGATAATCGGGGTGACTAACAAGTTTGCAAATATCGAAAACAACATGGTTGCGGCAGCCAATGCACCAAACTGCGCAACAATAGTAAAATTTGAAAAAATTAAAATACCGAAACCAAATGCGAGCGCGATACTTGATACGATAAGAGGAGTAGCTTCGTCGTTTACAGCAGTATTCACTGCATCATCGTAATCGGAGGTGCGACGACAAAGCTCATTGTACCGTGCCAGCAAATGTATGGTGCCATCTATCGCAATGCCAATAGCAATAACTGCGACCATTGCTGTTCCAGGATTTAAGGGGATATCAAGGTATCCCATAATGCCAAACATCAGGGCAATAGGAATGATTGCCGGTACAAGAGCGATGAGTCCGCCTTTGAAAGAAGTAAACATGATGGACATGATCAGAAATATTAATGCCATCAACAGTGCCAGGGCTTTAACCTGGGCCGTCATTAAACTTTCAGCAGCTTTATTGACCATCAAGTTTTCGCCTACTATGAAGAACTTCATGTCGGGACCTGCTATTTTTACAATGACCTCTTGGAGTTCTTCAATATATTGGTTGAGCGTGTGTGAGTCTGTGATGTTATGTCGAACGACAATATTGGCGCGGCGGTAATCATGGCTTACATAATTATCCAGATCACCACGATGTAAAAACATTAAATATTGGGCAACTAGTTGCCGGCTTTCCGGTAACGGATTTTCGGGAGAACCGCCACGAAATTCATGGTTTAAAAACTGCAGGTGATCGGCCAGAGATATGCTGCCATCATAAACACCCTGATGTGTTAGGAAGCGCTGAATGTCAGCCAGCTTTTGAATGTTTTTAGGCTTCTGAAATGCTTTTCCCTGTTTAGATTCGAGCGATATGAAAAATATTTTTATTCCCGCCAGGTCTTCATGGATGCGTTTAGCATCCTGTATCAAAGGACGATCACTTGGAAAATAAGATAGAGGATCATTGGTGACATATAACTTGGAAGCTTGAAAAAGAAAAAAAGCGCAGAGTATTGCCGTAAAAACCAATATTGATATAGGAAAACGCACCTGGGAATATCGAAACACACTCATGATCCGATCAGGCAGGCTATTCCTTTCCATATCTTTTAAAATAGAGGTGCTCTCATCTGCCCCGAAAATGGACAGCATGAGTGGCATAACTAGAATAGTGATGAAGCCATTTGCCAACATCGCAAAAGTTGCCGCAAATGAAAATTGTTGTATTAACCCAATGTTGCTGAACAGGTTGCTGGCAAAACCCAGGGTTGTGGTTAATACAGTAAGCGCCATTGGCAAACCAATATGTTTTGCCATGTATTTAACGGCTTCTCTTCGTGAGTTTTTTCCTGGGTTCTCTTTCAATCCGCGTAAAAAAGCAGACATCATATGAGTGTCTTCTGTAGATCCGATAACAATTATCAATGAAGGTATCATTGCACTTAGAATGTTAAGAGGAACACCTATCCAACCCAACGCTCCAAAAGTCCAAATAATTGTGATCAGCGAAGTTACCAACGGCACCATGGCCGATAACCAGCTACGCATAAAAATTAAAATCGATACAACAAGAACCACTACGGATAGCGGGCCGAGTAATATAAAATCTTCATACAAACTATTTTTTAATTCGGCATTAATCCGAGGTGGCCCAACTTGCGCTATTCGTTCAAAATCTGAGCGATAAGTTTCAATTTGTTCTTCGAGTGTCAGATGAATTGTACGGCTGAAATTATTGCTGTCTTCGGCATCTATCACGGAAACCATCATTGCGGTGACTTCTCCGTTTTCTGAGAAAAAATTACCCTGATAAAGAGGATTCGCTAGAGCACTCTTTTTAGCATCCAATGCTTCCTCTTCCGTTTTTGGTGATGCTGCTAGTAAAGGGCGGGAAACAATCTTGCCTCCTTTACCCTTTACCGTATGTAAGGTGAACAAACTGTCCACACGATTGACCCCATCAATCTTTTCGATAGCAAAATGGAGTTCTTCTATTTTCGCGAGTTTTTCAGGTGTCCAAAGGTTAGCGTCCTTTATGTAAATAATAGTTTTATTGTCTGTGCCAAACTCTCTCATAACTTTTTGATAGACCAGGCGAGATGGGTCATCGGCGGGTATCAAACTGTCAATTCCAGTATCAATCTGCAGTCGTTGCAGTCCTGCTGCGGTAAATATTGTAACCAATAAAAGAAACAATCCGACAAAGGCACGATGCCTGTAACCCAGCATGTATATTTGCTCAATCACTCGGTAGTTTCCTTTTTATCAAATGGATCGTCTGTGTCTATTTCTTCAGTAGGTTCAATGTGGGGATAATTCTCATACAACCATTCAGCAGTAAATATTTCTAAAGGAACATAATCATGTGAAAAAATACGCCGCGAGGTCTTGATCAATGATTGGTGTTGATTTTTCATGTTTTCCATGAGGATCATATTGGCACGCAACATATCATGGTCAACTTCCTTAAGGTCATGATGACTCTGTATACGGGCAATACGCCTGTGCTTGTCAAAATGGTGAGTCAGTGTGATATATAAATTGTCTTGTTGAATAAAGTGACGACGTAATATTCGATCTTTTGTTGATGTATTCTTGGCCTTATAAACGTCAAGAACAAAATATTTGACCTTTTCAACCTCTCTATCATCACGACGCACATAGCGGTGATCTGATAAAATTTCACCGGTCAGATTTTCCACAGAAAAATCGGTTCCAAGAAAGTTGTCTCCATTTCCCTCGTCAGCGCTTTCTAATAGTTGTTCTCCATAGGCAGGCAAGTAAATATATTTATTAGTTTTACCATCAGGCTCACGATTGGCTAGTAAGGCAACCCCTTTTACTTCCTGCGGATAATCAAACAGCAGTAAAAATCTCACCGTGCCGTCTTCTTCTACTCGAGAGTATCGTCTGGCTTTGCGTGTATCTTGCTCGCCGTACCGATCCACCAGAATCATGGATTGTTCTTCATATATATAGGGGAATTGTTTATGCCGCTTATCTACCTCTTCCATGATTTCGGCACCCGTCGTTTCACTACTGGTAAAACCGATACATTCCTGTAAATGGGAAAGTGATATTAGCAGTGAGAGCAAAAAAAACAGTTGGCTACGAAGTAACAATTTCATAGTTATAAATTTTGGTGTTTATTTTCCTGCGTGATAATTGTTTTTGCAATACGTTGGCAGAGTTCGCCATATAATTCGCGCATGGCAGATACCATTTGTTCGTAATCTCTTTCTTTAATGATGTCTTGACCCTGTAAATTTGCGCTGAATACACCCAAAGGCTTTGATTGAGTCCCTTCGGAAAGTTGCCAACGAGCAACAAGACTTACCTTTTTGTTGCTTTCCATTTCAAATTGTTCGATATGAACTTGTACTCGGTAGACAGGCAATGATGCGGAACGGTTCAACGGTGTTCCTATGTCCAACGTCGACAATAATGCAGAAAGGTTTCTTGACATGGTACGCAAAAGATTTTTGCGTAAATTCTCTCCCCATTGATCGCTTTCTGAAAACTCAAGCTGGCTTTTGCTGCTTCGCGTTGCTATATGGAAGCGTTCCAGATACTGGGGGATATTGAGACTGATGATTTCTATGCTTAGAGGGTGATCAGATTGAAACGATAGGGTAGTGTATTCCACCGGATCAATCAGGTAATAGCGTATTGGAGTAGTAGAACTGATGACTCCCGAACAGCCACTTAACAGGGACGCTAAATATAATGAGATAATTATTTTATATAAAGGGCTCCGCATATCATTATTCTCCTTTAGCATTTCTGTCCTTGCCAAAAATCAGTTCCTGAGGGTTGCGTTCAAGGGTTTCAATCAATGATCGGATAGCCCGTGAAGTTTCTTCAAATTCCTTGGTTAATTCGATCAGATTGTATTGAATGGGTGAATTGGGTTCCATCATCTTGCTAGTCTTATCTAGAGTTTGGCTTAGATTTTCCAGTGCCAGATGGCCAGCAGCAATAGCTTCTTGTATTTTTGAGTTGTCCACCTTCAGCATAATGCTTTTAAAGTTTTTCAATGACACTCGAATATCCTCTATCGATTCGGTGATTCCAGGTGACGTGATTAGCTTATTCGCGTTGTCGGCTGTGTTAATCATGCTGTCTATAGCTTTATTTGCATTACTCAGTGTTTGGTTGGATTTGGTAATTATTTCACCAACATTGCTCAATGTTTTCGATGCGCTTGCAATTAAATTGGTATCATTCACTTTTTGCGTGATGTTCTTAAAATTTTTCAATGCGATGCGAATGTCTTCAATAGCTTCGGGGATACCTGGTGCCGAAATGAGAGTATTAGCGTTATTGATGGCTTTGTCGGCACTATTTATGGTTTTATCTACGCTGCTAAATGTTTTCGTAGCGCTTGCAATCAAATTGGAATCATCCACTTTTTGCGTGATGTTCTTGAAATTTTTCAATGTGATTCGAATGTTTTCTATTGCTTCGGGAATGCCAGGTGTGCCAATAAGCGTGTTCGCACTTTCAATGGCTTTATCCGCATTATGCATTGTCTTATTGGCGGTCTTAATGGTGTCGATCAATACCGATGTGACCTCTTTAATATCGACGGCATTTAATTTTGCCAGTAAATCTTCGGCAGACTGAGTGATGGCTCCAAAATTGGATGTGGGTAACGTCGGCAATTCAGGGTAGGGGGTGTCGCTTCCACTTAGATTAATTGGCGATCCGGGATGCATGTCGAGTTCGACAAATAACTGACTTGTTAACAGACTCCCCGTTTGCAGGCGTGCTCGGAGTCCTCGTTTAACCAGTCTCTGAAGTGCTTGATGGGATTGGTCCATTTCTTGATTCCCGCGCTCGATAATTCTTTGAGGTTCTATCTCTATTAATACTGGGATGCGGAAAGAGGTGCTTCCGCTATCAAACTCGAGCCTCACATCTAAGACGGTGCCAACTTTTATTCCCTTGAACTCTACCGGCGCACCAAGGTTCAAACCGCGTATCGAACTATCAAAGAACATTATGAACTTAATTTTTTTTGTGTAAGCATGCTTCTTGATGCTTTCATAACTTTCATGCAATGTGAAAACCAGTTTATCAATATCGGTGGTTGCTTGTTCCAGCGTTTCGGGTGATTCAAACGCGATGCCCCCAAACAACATTGACTGGATGGATTCTGTCTGAACCTTGAATCCATCAGCCCCCATTGAGACATTGATGCCACTTACGTTCCAGAAATTTGTATTTCCACGAATAAGCTGATCAAAGGGATCTTTTATAAAAGTATGAACATAAGTACTCTTTCGATCGTTGCCCAGTTCATATCCCAAAACTTCACCTGCAAGTAATCCTTGATAATAAATAGGTGAGCCCGTATCCACTGAACCGAGTTTTTGCGTGACAAGCGTGATCTTCTTTCCCTGCTCATCAGACTTGACCACGGGTTGTTTTTCCAGGCCAATGAAATGCAATTTAGAGGCTCCAGTTCCTGGCTCGATTTCAATGTAGGCACCAGAAATTATTGTGCTAAGGCCCGTTGCTCCACGCAGACTGAGCTGAGGCTTGACAACCCAGAAGCGGGTACTTCGACGTAGAAATTTTTCCGATCCCTCCATGAAATCCACCGTTAGGATGATATTCGAAAAATCGTCGCTAAATTTGATTTTCTCAACGACACCTATATCGACATTCTTGTACTTGATTCTGGTTTTGCCAACTTCAATTCCTTCTGCTGTTTTAAAACTGATTGTGGCACGTGGGCCCTGTTCGGAAAGGGTTTTAACAATCAACCAACCTCCTACAAGAAGGGTGACCAATGGAATTATCCAGACGATGGATAGGCCGGATTGTTTGCTGACTTGTGGGTTTGAGATTTCCAATTTCTTTATTTTTTATTATTGTTTCTCTTTTATATTATCCCAAATCAAACGCGGATCAAAACTATGTGCTGCAAACATGGTGATGACGACAACGCCAGCAAAGAAAATAGCACCTATTCCAGGACGTATTGTTGACAAAGAATCGAGTCTGACCAGAGAAGATAACAGTCCTATCAGAAAAATATCCACCATGGACCAAGCCCCCACCATCTCGGTTACACGATATAGCAAGGTTCGGTCACGCGGGCGCCATATGGATTTTTTGTGAACACTGATCAATAAAAAAAACAGGATGGTTAATTTCATAACGGGAACAACAATACTGGCCACAAAAACGATCATCGCCAAGCCCCACATTCCAGATTCAATTAAATGCAATACACCACTCAGAATTGTACTGGGTTCACCCTGACCAAAACGAATAACTGTCATCACCGGATAAACATTGGCCGGAATTAGCAGTATCAAAGCTGATGCGAAAAGAGCCCAGGTAGCCTCTATACTGTTGTGTTTCCTATGGTGGAGGGGAGAGGTGCACCTATCGCAGGTTTGCAGTTCGCCTGTATGTAGACTAAGAAAACCACAAGTGTGACAATTTAAAATTTTACGGCTGGCGATATCATCATGGGATATCCCCGAAGATTTATGTTTAGTTGATGACCACAAATCATGCGGATCAAAACTTGCCCGGGCGGCGGTATAAACAACAAGCAATAGAGCTAATGCAATCAGGCTCGGACCCGTGATCACATTTGCCAGGTCCTGTAACTTAACAATGGCTATCAAAACTCCCAACATGAAAACGCCAACCAGACTCCATGGACCGATGCTGTTGACGATCCGGTATACCTGTGCCATGAAAGGTGCAGCGGTTCCCATGCGCGCGGGGATAAGTAAATAGAGCATACCTGTAATCACTATGAAGGGAAACAGGATGCTGGTTAGAATGATAAGCACTCCCAGTTCACCCATCCCGAGTTCATACATTGCCCAACCACTGGAAAATAGAATATTCTCAACCACTCGACCCCCCAGTTCCAGAGATAAGAATGGGAACGCGTTGGCTATTAAAAAAAGTATTAATGCCGTGAAATACAGGGCTAAACTACGATTTAATGAATCCGGAATATGACGGTAGAGTAAACTCCCGCATTGCTGGCACTTAGCCTTTGCTCCTGCCGGGATCAATTCATAAAAATAGAAGTGGTCGCATTCGTGACAGGCGATGATTTCTCCGGCAAGGTTGTTTGCCATCATTTTCTCCACTTCCAGGATTAGAACCTTAAAAAGCTGTTTTCGCGGGAGTTGTTAATTTTGAGTTTGAAAAGTTATATGGGCTGTCGGAATGCTAGACAGAAATGTCTATTAAGTCAATAGAGTAAATGATGTTAACTGGAAATGCTAAGATACTTTCGCATTTATTGTAAACAATTTCTCAATCACTCCTTTTACAAGTTTAATTTTTAAAGAGAAAGGTTTTATGTCGGCAAAATCTTCAAAAAAAGCTATCTATGCAGCCCTTGCAGGAAATGGGATGATTGCACTAACCAAATTCTTTGCTTCTGCTTACACTGGCAGTTCGGCAATGTTTAGTGAAGCCATTCACTCTGTTGTTGATACTGGAAATCAAATACTTCTACTCTATGGTATTAAAAGATCAGAGAGGCCTGCAGACAAAACTCATCCTTTCGGATATGGGATGGAAGTTTATTTTTGGAGCTTCGTAGTTGCCATATTGCTTTTTGGTCTGGGTTCGGGAGTTTCTATTTACGAAGGGATTAGTAAAATTCAAAATCCTCACCCGGTGACAAATCCTTTTGTAAATTATATCGTGATCGGCTTTGCCATAATTTTTGAAACCATTGCATTTTCTGTCGCATACAGGGAATTAAGAAAAACAAAAGGATCGCAGAGTTTAATTAAAGCAATAAGAACGAGTAAGGATCCTACAATTTTCACCGTGCTGTTCGAAGATTTTGCTGCATTACTTGGTTTGATGGTGGCCGGTTTGGCTATTTATTTGGGCGAAGTTTTAAATTTGCCAATTTTAGATGGAATTGCCTCTGTAATTATTGGACTGATTCTTGCGCTCACTGCTTCCTTATTGGCATTTGAATGCAAAGGTCTGCTATGTGGTGAAGCTGCTAATGATCAAATTGTTGCGGGAATAAAGGATATCGTAAAAGGCGAAAAAGATGTTTTGTATATCAATGAAATTCTAACCATGCATTTGGGGCCGCAGGATATTTTACTGAATATAAGTCTCGATTTTAAAGATGCTATGTCATCGGGAAATGTTCAAACCACAATTTCTGAATTGGAAACTAGTATTAAAAGTAAGTTTCCAGAGATAAAGAGAGTGTTCATTGAAGCCCAAAGCTGGATGGCGCAAGACAAAGAGTAAATAAGGTGAACGGCAACCCTGAAAGTAACAATTTATTGAATTATTGTTAACCATGAAAAAGAAAAAAAAGAGCTTGATGTCATTGGTTGGAGGGAATGGGTTTCGTTTCCTGAATTAGAGATAAAAACTATCAAGGCAAAGATTGATAAAGGGGCCAGAACTTTCGCGCTCCATGTTTCCAATATTAAAATTTTTAAACGAACGAACAAGGTGACTTTTACAATTCACCCAGTCCAAAGACAACGATACCCGGTTATTAAAACATCGGCCTTTAGAAAAGCTCGAAGTAGGCCGGCAAAAAGGTCTCCCAACATAACAAATGTTTCGATACATAGTTTGAAGCATACCTATGGTGCGAGGCTGAGAGCTGCTAGAGTTCCTGAAGAAGATAGAGGTTTTCTAACGGGGCATAAAGGTAAAATGAGCATGACTACTTATTACTCGGCTCCAGAACTCATGAAAATGTTGGAGTACTCCAAACGAATTTGTAAGAGAGATGAGAAGTTAATTCCGCTCAAACGAAGGGCTAAGCATAAGGAGTGATGACTGCTTATGGGACTTCTGATTGCGTAAAGTTTATTAGGGTGAAGGCGTGATGGTTACTGCTAGTTTATCAATGGTTTTGCTTGAGGTTGATGTATTATATTTAAATAATGTTTACAATTTTTGAT
>CALJGH010000241.1 GCA_938073925.1 uncultured Nitrospinaceae bacterium | reverse complement strand
CTTAAATTCCCTTGCACATTGATAGAATAACTATAAGCGGCTTTGGCCTCAGTACTGATTTCTTGAAGCGAACCAAATTCTTCGGATTGAGTTTGAGTGCGAGATTCGGAAAGGGACTGTTTGCTTGAAAAAGAAAGGCTTACCAGATCACCTTCCTTGGTTCGGACGTTCAATTCGCTTGTAACGGAATATCCCGCAACAGAACTGCTGTTGCGTTGTTGTATTGCCTGCAAATTTGATTCGACTATTTCAAGTGCCATGATGAGGTTCCGTTTTAATTGCTAATAACCTTTTACCTCTATATACCTATACCTTTGTATCGGGAAAATAACCGCAAACATAAGAAAAAAATACAATTATACTTACAACCTAAAAACCCATTATTTAATTATCTCTGTTTGGTTTTCTCTTTCTAGAAAAGAATGATACGATTTTTATAGCAGTTGACTTGAATAATAGCCTAAAATATTTTAAATATTTTTATCTACTAACTTCGAAATTCCGTACTGAAATCGTTGAGAATTCTTGAACAGCTAAACCAAAGAGTTCCCGATAAGCAATAAATTAAGGTAAGAAGACAAAATATTATTTTCAACATTTTAAAAATTATATCGGATAATTCCGGTGAGTAATTTAATCTCCCCGACTCTAGAACCAAGGCTATGTTCTTTTAAATAAAGAATAAAAGAGTGTTTTCGGCTGCAGGAGAAGATCCTGACCGAGAAAAAGCCAGACCCAACTGGTGGATGAATATGAGAAAATCCCCGTTACCCTATTGCCTGTTTTCCGGGTTCGCCAACTCGATGAAGTATACAAATGATGTGGAGCAATTCGGACAAATATCTGGCAAAATCAGCCGACTGCTTGAGTTTGGTGAAAAGAAGGGTTTCGACTACGACCAAATTCTTGACAGCAAACCGGAGATATCCATCGCTGGGGAAATAGTAACGCTATATAAGAATGAAATAGGATCGGGTAGTTTTGAGAAACTGCTTAAAAACAGTTTGGATTAGACTTTGGTGAAAAATATTTCAACCATAGAAAATGAACAGGACCTGAATATTGAAGATACCGTGAATCTGGCTTATAGAGAATTCAATAAATACCTTTCCGGAATAGCTTCCCGATTCATCTGCCCTACCCCTGACTAGATATCTTTTAATGCGGGATTAGTTTTATCCTTTTCCGAGAGAATCGGTTTAGAAGTCGGCCATTTGATGCCAATATCACGATCATTCCACATAATCCCCTTTTCTTTTTCTGCAGAATAATATTCAGAAACTTTGTATAAAAATTCAGCTGTCTCACTGAGAACACAAAATCCGTGTGCAAACCCGACAGGGATATAAATTTGCCGGTAATTCGAATCCGACAGGGTATAACCTCTCCACTGACCAAAAGTGGGCGACTGACTACGAATGTCCACCACCACATCAAACACCTCTCCTTTAATCACCCGTACCAGTTTCGCTTGCTCCGGAGAAGCCCGATAGTGGAGGCCGCGAATGGTATTCTTCAGGGAAACAGACTGGTTGTCCTGGACAAACTCCTCTTCTATTCCTATTTCTTTATATCTTTCTTTTTGAAAGCTCTCAAAAAATCTGCCGCGAGGATCGGAATAGACAGCCGGCTGGATTAACAACACCCCTTCTAATTCCGATTCTTCAACGTTAAAATTCATATCAAATACCCAGGTTGAAATAAGAAGATGGGGGTGATAGAGGAAAACCCACATCTAAGGAAGGGGATTATATAACGCAAATGGTAAAATTGGCAATCAAGCAAGCGCAAATAAATTCAGTTTATCCACCCAACTGGGCGAAGGTTTATCAACTAGAATTATTCGAGGTTATCCATAAAATTTGTTAATATCTGCTTTTACAAAAATTAACCTAATAAGAGCTCGAATGAAAATTATACCTGCGGTAGACATAAAAAATGGCAAATGCGTTCGCCTGGCTCAGGGAAAAGCCGATCAGGAAACAATTTATTCGGATCACCCTCAAGGAATGGCAGATCATTGGGATGAAGAAGGTGCCAAACTAATTCACGTTGTTGATCTGGACGGAGCATTTGAAGGCTCCCCTAAAAATTCTAAAATTGTTAAGGAAATAATATACAGCAGTTCCGTTGATATTCAGGTTGGAGGCGGAATTCGAACTCTTTCTGCAATCGAAGAATATGTCAATGCTGGGGTCTATAGAATAATTTTAGGAACGATTGCCCAAAAAGAACCTGAGTTTGTTGAACAAGCATGTAAAAATTTCCCAGGGAAAATAATTGTCGGTATCGATGCCCGAGAAGGGTTCGTAGCGGTAAAAGGCTGGGTTGAAGTTTCTGACCAGAAAGCCACCGACCTTGCTGGCAAAATGCGAGGTTACGGCATAGCCGGATTTATCTTTACAGATATTAGTCGCGATGGAATGCTTCAAGGCCCCAACCTTGAAAGTATAAAAGAGTTTGCAGAAGCGGCTCAATTACCCGTCATTGCCTCGGGGGGTGTCAGCCGTCTTGAAGACATCCAAAATTTGATGAAGCTGGAATCCTCCGGTGTCGAAGGTGTCATTATTGGGAAAGCACTTTATGACAAAACCCTATCTTATGCTGACGCAAAAAACCTCAGCTAAAACTTATGCTGGTTAAACGCATCATACCCTGTCTTGACGTTAAAGATGGCCGCGTGGTCAAAGGGGTGAACTTTGTCAACCTGCGTGACGCAGGCGACCCCGTTGAAGTCGCCACAGCGTATGAAAAAGAGGGTGCCGATGAACTCACCTTTCTCGACATTACCGCCTCGCATGAAAAGCGCGACATCATTCTGGATGTCGTAGCACGTACCGCAGAAAAAGTTTTTATGCCTCTTACTGTAGGAGGAGGCGTTCGCACTTTAGACGATATTCGAAACCTGTTAAAAGCCGGTGCCGATAAAGTAGCCATCAATTCAGCCGCTGTTAAAGACCCTGAGTTTGTGCAAAAAGCAGCTCAACGTTTTGGAAGCCAGTGCATCGTGGTGGCCATCGATGCCAAGCAGACCAAATCTGTAGCAGACAACCCGTCCATTCCAAGTTGGGCTGAAGAACATCCGGATCTACTATTGGATAAAAACAGTTCATCCACTTCCTGGGAAGTCTATATCCATGGAGGAAGAACCTCAACAGCAATAAATGCAGTTAAATGGGCTCGGCAAATGCAAGACTACGGTGCCGGTGAAATTTTGCTGACCAGCATGGATAAAGATGGAACAAAATCGGGTTATGACCTGGAATTGAATCGTTCGGTTTCCGAGTCCCTAACCATTCCGATCATCGCATCAGGAGGGGCCGGAACACTGGAGCATTTATATAATGGGATTATCGAGGGAAAAGCCGATGCCGTGCT
>CALJGH010000240.1 GCA_938073925.1 uncultured Nitrospinaceae bacterium | reverse complement strand
GAAAGAATTTAAATCCGAGCGTAGAAAAATATGGCAGGAGCGTTTTCAATGGTTCATTTTTCCCGCCTTGTTATTCTTACTTTACGAAAGTAGATTATCTGCAAATAAACCGGAGTTGGACTCCTGAAAATGACCTAACTTTATCTTCTGGATTTTGATAGAATGAAACGTAATAAATTTAGCGCAAGACCTTGACAGCGCTAGACTGAAGTTTTATCCAATAAGTAGCACTTGAAAAAGGCTTAAAAAAACCTTTTTGATGATTTAACGTATTGAAAGGAAAAAAATAATGCAAAACTCCCCTCGAACCATGAGCATAGATGCCGTAGCTGCTGAACAGCAACGGTTTATGGTACGTGTCTATAACTGGATGGCAGCCGGACTCGGTATTACCGGTTTTATGGCTTATTATGTTGCCAATACTCCAACATTTTTCAATATCGTTATGGGCAATCCTATCATCCCGATTGTTCTCATTGTTGCTCAAATCGGTCTGGTATTCTGGCTTGCATCCCGAGTTATGCAAATGGGCGTTAGCCAAGCCACCGGGATATTTTTTCTTTATGCCGGCTTAACCGGGATAACCTTCTCTACATTGTTCGTGGTTTACACCGCTGCCTCCATCACCTCAACATTTATGGTCACGGCAGGCACCTTTGGTGCAATGAGTTTCTATGGATATACCACCAAGAAAGATCTAACCTCATGGGGTAGCTTTTTATTCATGGGTCTTATCGGAATTATCATTGCTTCTGTAGTAAATATTTTCATGCAAAGCTCCATGATGCATATGATCATTACCTATGCAGGTGTACTGATCTTTGTCGGATTAACCGCTTACGACACGCAAAAAATTAAAGAGATGAATATCCTTGGTAACGAAGGAACCGATGAAGACACCAAAGAAGCAATTCGTGGTGCACTCACACTTTATCTAGATTTCATCAACCTCTTTCTGATGCTTCTAAGGCTCATGGGAGATAGAAGATAACCGCATTTTTTCAATCCAATTTACATTATGATTCTCGCTTCGGCGGGAATCTCTTTCACACACTAAACTTTATGTTTCGCAAACTTCGAGTCAGACGGATTCTCGTTGTTGGGCTTTTTGTTTTACTGACAAACTCCCCCGTATCTGCCGACCCGGCAGACGCAAATATTCAAGAAGGCCTGAATCAATATCAAGAAGGCCTTTTCCCCGAAGCAGAAAAAAACTTTTCTCAAGCCCGTTCGAGTCGACCTGACGATCCACGCCTCAACTACAACCTGGGAAGCTCTTACTACAAACAGGAAAAATTTAAGAAGGCGCTTCAAGATTACACGCATGCGGCTTTGGAAAACTCTGATCCCAAACTCAAAAAGAATTCGCTATATAACTCCGGCAATACCCTTTTCAAAATAGGTAAACTAGAAGAAGCCGAGGCGGCATATAAAAAAGTACTTACCCTGGACCCCTCAGACATGGATGCCAAATTCAATCTGGAATTTGTCCGAGAGCAATTAAAAAAGAAGGAAGAACAAAAACAAAATTCTGACAAAAAAGATTCATCTGATTCAGAAAAAGACGATTCCTCAGAAAAGGACTCTTCGAAGAAAGAAGAAAATCAAGAATCCAAAAAACAAGAACCACAAAAAGGTGAAGAGCCTCAAACGGGAGAAAAACAGCCGCAAGAAAATAATAATCAGAGTGAATCTGCACAAGCAAAAGAATTAAGTCAGGAAGAGGCAGAACAGTTACTAGGAAACCTTTCTGAGGATTTAAAAAATATCAGCCGCATGCAAGCTGGAAAAGCTAAAGCCGCACAATCCTATCAAGGTAGTAATTGGTAATTTGATGAAACTATTTTTCAACAAGGCCGCATTATTATTTCTTCTTCTTTGCATGGGTCTGAGTTCACCCGTCTTTGCCGAAGATATTAGGGCTCTTGCTTCGGTTGATCGAAATCAGATCACTTTGGAAGATAATCTGCAATTATCTATTACCATACAAGGAACGCAAAATACGCCACCTCCGGAATTGCCATCTTTGCCTGATTTTCGCGTAACATCTTCAGGGACTTCCTCATCGACGCAGATTATAAACTTTAAGCGCAGTGTCTCCATCACACATAAATACCGCTTAACACCTATGAATATCGGACAATTCAAAATCGGATCGGCTCGCATAAGAGCAAACGGAAAAATTTATACTACCAATCCTATTACAATTGTCGTGCAGAAACCTACAGTACAAAATCAGTCTGCAGACAAATCGGTATTTGTTGAAACGAATGTATCAAAAAAAACAGCCTTTGTTGGTGAGCAGTTGATTTATTCATTTAAATTATTTCACAGAGTCGAAGCAAAAAATCTTGATCTGAGTATGCCTTTTGGAGCATCACATTTTCAAAAGGAAGAATTGGGAAAAGCAAAAACCTATCAAAGTGTAATAAACGGAATCCAATATCAAGTACAAGAAATATCTGTAGCGCTCTTTCCTATTAAACCTGGTAAAGCAGCAATCCCCGCTGCCATGCTGGATCTGGACATATATCATCGCACCCGATCTAACCGCAGAGGGTTTTTCAACGACCCTTTTTTTGGTCAGGGAATTCGCGCCGAGCATAAGGTTTTGCGATCCAAACCTCTATCTGTGAAAATTTTAGCATTACCCGAAAAAAACAAGCCTCGGGATTTTAAAAATATCATCGGCCAATTTAATATCCAGGCAAACTTGGGAAAAAACGATCTCGAAGTAGGAGATACCACCACCCTAACGATCACTGTTTCCGGCAAAGGCAATATTCGCGGAGTCATCTTCCCTGAACCCGACCTAAATCTTCAGTTCAAAGTTTACCCCGACAAGCCCGAATTTAAACAAGCTGTTGCTGCAAATCAAATAACAGGACAGAAAACATTCAAATTTGCTTTGGTCCCCTTAAAATCAGGAACCGTAACTTTACCCACGCTCACTCTGGACTACTTCGATCCCGAAGCAAAATTTTATCGGCAGATTAAAACTCGACCTATCATCTTGACCGTTCGCCCCTCGTCTACGGAGGAAACTTTAAACCATGTCCAATCCAACTCGATCAACAATAACCTTAAAAAAACAGAAATAGAAATTCTCGCAGAGGATATACTGCCTATACATACTCAATTGAATGACTTTCAAAATGTTAATAATGAAATAGGCACTTCTACTTTAATCAGATTCGTCTTCCCTGCTCTGCTTTTTGTAATGGCTGCATTTTTTATCCGCAAACAAAAACGTTGGACCACCGATGTGGCTTTTTACAGAAACCAAAAAGCTTATAAAACAGCCTCGCAAAAACTGGAGAATCTAACGCGCTCTCAAAAGTCTGAACCAAAGGAGTTTGTAAGTAAACTCTCGGAAATACTCCGCGAGTACATAGGCGATAAGCTGAATATGCAGGGTAAAGCCATTACCGCCGCAGAAGTTGAACAGAAGCTAAAAGAATCCGATTACCAGGACAACGCAGCCAATGAGACCCGAAAACTTTTGGAAAAATATGAGGCCCTACAATACACCCCCGTTTCCTCAGGAAACAATCTTGAACTACTAAATGAATCTCAGAACATTATTAAAATTCTAGAGAAAAAATCGTGAGCAAAAAAATTCTCATTTCCTTATTTATTCTGCTCTGGAACACTGCTCTGGTTCATGCGGAGGATTTCATGAACGAGGTTGCTCGCGCAAACGACCTATATGCTAGCAATAACTATCTGCAAGCAGCAGACTCTTATGAGTCTCTTAGAGAAAGAGGATTCAACAACGGCCACCTTTACTACAACTTAGGAAACACTTATATTCGACTTGGTAAAATCGGGCCAGCCATTCTTAATTATATTCGCGCGCAAAAGCTAATCCCACGCGATGAGAACCTGCAAGCAAACTTGAACTATGCGATTCAACAAACTCGCGACAAAATAATGCCTCCTCCGCCCGACACACTCGCCACTTTATTTTTTTGGGTCAGCGATCTAAGTGTAAACGAAAACATCAATTTCGCGCTTGCCATTAATCTAACTTTTTGGTTGATCTTGACAGCATGGTTTTATTTTCGGACAGACTTCTTGAGGCTAGTTCGGAATTCAATTTTATTTTCACTCTTACTTGCCTTTGTTGCAATCGGCGTTAAACTGCATCTTGAGTCCAGTTCTAGGACAGGTGTTGTGCTTGCAAAAACGGTTTCGGTTAAATCGGGTCTCGATGCTTCGAATATAACTCTGTTTGAATTACACGAAGGTGCGCTTGTCAATATAACCGATGAACGGCAAGGCTGGGTTGAAGTCCAGCTCGATTCAAAGAAAAAAGGCTGGATTCCGAAGGATTCTTTAGAAGTCTGAATCCTTCCCTTTAACAGTAGTATTCCGTCGGCTCTACCGCGAAAAACAGGTGGATAGGGAGCGGTTCACTATTCCCTTAAAATAGCACGCCTTGCTTGCGGTCTCTGGCCCATGTTGCTCGCACTTGCTTCGCGTAACAACTGTAAGAGTTGTGTCCTTGGTATGGGTGCGCAGTAAAGGGGGTATGGGAGATGAGCAAGGTCACTTCCCTGCTGTTTGTAATAAATCCTTTGTAGCGCAGGCCTCTGATATGCCGGGAGCCTTGTCAGAACAATTCTTTTTGATTACTCCATAGCAGAATTATCAAAGTAAACTCCAGGAGAACTAGAATGGAGCGGCCGCCTGGTATAGCCTTTGCTCTTGAAGGAAAACGACACGCATTATCGAACTATATCCTGGACAGATGCCACGGAGTAAAATCGAACCCATCTGAATTCCCGGTATCTGAAGGGAAAGCTTATTTTAAAGTCTGTCCCAATCCTGCCGTTAGGGAGAGTAGCCAAAACAGGTTCATTTTGATGCCGTTTCAATCTGAAGGCCAGTTCAACATCATGGTTTAAGACATGGTAGACCGTTATCACGTTATTTCTAGAAGAGATGTTGTCTTGATGAATAAAAACGATATGACGGCATTGGGTTTACCTGAAAACAACCAGGTAACAGTAAAAAACACAACGGGGATGATGATAGGGCAGAAAGCAGTCGCCTACCCTATCAAAGAAGGTAATATCATGATGTACTATCCAGAAAGCAATATACTGGTTCCAAGAAATTCCGATCCACAATCAAAAATGCCTTCGTTTAAATCTATCGAAGTTATTTTGGAAAAAGAATAATGAATCTTTTAAAAACAAAAATAATTAAAGCAACGTTTTTCACAAGCTTACTTATAATAGGATTTGCCCAACTATCGTCGGCAAGCGAGCCTTTTGTAAAAAAGATTCGTATTAAAGGCAATACCTTGATCGACGCACAATTGTTGCGGGAGCATTTTGATCTGGGTAACGGTCTTAAAATGAATCCCTTCATTATGGACCTTGCAGCCAGGGAACTGCGCTCCGTTTATCGTTTTCATGGTCACCCGATGGTGGACTCCCATTCAATGTTGAAAGTTAAAAACGGTACCCTGACTTTAAAAGTAGATGAACAGAAGGAATATCGCCATGGTGCCGCCCGCGCCGAACTCGCTGTCTACAAACTCGACTGGGACTTCAATATGAAGACGACCGAACAGCAAAAAGAGGAAGCTATCCGCAAACTTGTTAAAGGATATAGAAAAATAAAGATAAATGAAGAGGTAGTAATTTCTTATCTGGTGGGAAATCAAAGAACCCGCATTGAGGAAATTCAGTCACAAAAGAAAAAAGTCATGAGAGAAAAAATTGCGACTGCAGTAAAAAACTATAGAGAAAAAAATATTGCTGATGCCAAGGAAGAGGCTCAAAGAATTGTAGAAATGAGAAAACGCGTTCAGATAGCGGCAAGCAAAAAAGAATTAGAAGCAGAGGAACATAAGGTCATGGAGTATGGTGAAATAACTCCTTTTGAAAGAAATGCCTATTAAATGCAGCTTTATCAGAGGGCTGAAAGAAAACCGGCAATTTGCGCTTTTTTACCCGAGTATCCTTCCCGATAAAGATGACCAAATATTGTGTCCCCTATAACAAGCTCTGTTTTTTAAAAAATCGAATGCAATCTTCCACAACCCAGTCAACCGAAGACAGAAAACCGTGATCGCTATCCAATTCACGCAACTGGCACCAAGGGTGCTTGCTAACAAAGTTTCTCGACTCCTGTATATCCACTGTCTCATCGTGCAAACCATGAACAATAAAAGTGGGGATATTTCGTTCCAACGGAAGCGATTCCCAGGTTTCTGCGTCTCG
>CALJGH010000239.1 GCA_938073925.1 uncultured Nitrospinaceae bacterium | reverse complement strand
TCCGCTTCCGGCATATCTTCGACAATTTCGACGCTTCCTAATTCTTTAACCAGGATAAACTTGATTTTATGATTCATGGTTTTTTTATCATGGTAAAGACATTCAATTATTTCTTGCGAATCCAAGTCGGGCCACTGGCTTGGCAAACCACATTTCTTTATCAGTTTACGCAACCGTTTTGGAACCTCATCCTGACATTTTTCAAGTTGCTGAGATAGTTTCGCCGCTTGGACCATTCCAATTGCCACAGCTTCTCCGTGGATGAACTGCGAATAACCTGTCAACGCTTCGATAGTATGTCCCAGTGTGTGACCAAAATTTAAAATCATTCGGTAATGGCTTTCGCGTTCGTCTTTCTCCACTACTTCGGCTTTGATCGAACATGAAGTTTTAATAATATGGGCGAGACATTCATGATCCAATTGCAGAATTTTATCTGCATTATTTTCCAGGTAGTCGAAAAGGCTGGCATCGGAAATAACACCATATTTTATTACCTCAGCGAGTCCAGCGCGAAACTCGTTTTGCGGAAGAGTTTGTAACGTATTCAAATCAGCAATCACCATCCGAGGTTGGTAAAATGCTCCGATCATGTTTTTCCCTTTGGGATGATTGACAGCCGTTTTACCACCGACACTGCTATCTACCTGGGAAAGTAATGTGGTCGGCACCTGAACAAATGGAATACCACGCTGGTAAGTGGCTGCCACGAACCCGGTCAGGTCGCCGATGACACCGCCCCCCAACGCAATTAGAACGGACTTTCGATCGCAATTGAAATCCAAAAGCCGATCATAAATAATGTCTGCCTGTTGTAGGGATTTTGATGTTTCACCTTCCGGCACTACAATGATATCTGTAGCCCAGCCTTGTTTTTTGAGTCCCGCTAAGACCTTGTCACCATAGAGCCGAAAAAGGGAAGGGTGAGTGACTAAGATAATGCGACTGGGCTGAAGAACCTGAGAAAGAAGTTCCCCCACACGGTCAAGAAGCCCCGATCCAAGGAGAATATCGTAGCTTCTTTCGCCCAGATCAATGTTTAAACGTTGCATGAATCGGAAATTATTTTCTTAAAAGTATAATAAAATTTTTACAGTCTTATTTTCCCTTAATTGTGACCATTGTCAACAATGGTTGGAGTCACAAAAACAAGAAGTTCGGTAATGGTATCGGATTCATTAAAACTTTTAAACAAATTCGCTAGAATGGGTATCTTGGAAAAAAATGGAACCGCTTTTTTATTTTCGACTACGTTGCTCTGATAGATTTCCCCAAGAACGGTGGTATCTCCACTTCCTACCAAAACTTCATTATGCGTTTCTTGAGTGGTGATGGTAGGAGTATTGTTAACAAAAGTACCTGTCAAGTCAGCGGCATTTTTGGTTGCATCAATGACCATATAAACTTTTTTATCGAAAGTCACATGTCGCAAAACCCTCAAACTGAGTTCAGCATCGATGAATTCAACAGTAGTCCCATCTATAGATGTCGTCTGGTAAGGAATTTTACGACCACTTTGTATTCTCACTTCTTTATTATCGAAGATGGTTACCTTCGGGCTAGAAAGTATGCGACCTTTATCCTGAGTCTCTAGAGCTTACAATTGAGTAGCTAGGGAGATTCCCTTGGCAATACTTCCAAGTGTCAACCCAAAACCTGCCACGTTTCCTGCTCCTGCGGCACCAATATTCGATTGCTGCGCCAAATCAACTAAATAGTTGGTGTTTGTAGCAGAATCTGGACCCGCTAATACTGAATCTCCATTAAAGGATGATGATAAAAACGATGGACGTGGCTTTAACAACACTCTTTTGTATTTCTATTTTCCTCAGTTCTTCGCGATAGTCATGGAGATTTCTACAGATCATGAATAATCAAACCTCCTGGTAGCAAGACCCAACGCGACAGTCAACAATCCTGTCAACTCGGTAATCATTTCCTGGTCAAAGTTCTTAGGGTTGATTTTTACTCCTTGCATTGGATCCAATTGTTCAACGGGCACTTTTAAGAATTCCGCCATAAAGCTGTCTATCCCATTAATCAGACACCCACCACCAGATAAAATAATGCGTTCGACTGGAGTATTTGAAAGAGTGTGAAAGTATTCAAATGATTTTTGGATTTCATCGAAAACTTTTTTATACTCCTGCACAATAAGTGTAAGAACTTCATCTTTATCGACCCCATCAGGCAAGTGACCGCCTTTCATCCTATGTGTCTGGCTGAAAGGAACCTGGAATTTCGACATCAGCATGGTCGAGCAATATCCTCCTCCAATTGGAATATCTCGCGTATAACCTATGGAACCCTTCTGCAATATATTCACATGAGTGAAGGAATCTCCTAGATCAATTAAAGCGGTTGCACCCATTGCTGTCAGGTCTTTGTTTAACCGGGCAGCATTCATCAGCGCAAATACATCGAGATCAATAATCGCTGGTTTCAACCCTGCTCCAAGAAGAACGTCTGTTCTTTCGTCAATAACATCCCTATGCACTCCAACCAGAAGCGCCTCCATCATGGCCATATCTTCGCCTTCATCAGCGGGTCCTTGTACTTCAGATTGGCTCCCGTTTCCATTTACCTTACCCAAAACTTGGCAATCCAACGCCACATCGTTTATATCGAAAGGAATATATTGCTCGGCCTCTTCGGTAATTTTTTTGGACAATTCCTCTTCTGGCATTTCCGGGACTTTTATCTTTTTTACAAAAACAGCTTCTCCCGACACGGAAGCAACGACAAAGTTCGATTGTATTTTTTCCGCCTTAACCAAACCTGCCAGAGCCTCTGATACTTGATCCGGGTCTTTGATTGCTCCTTCAACAATGCTTCCTTGTTCTAGAGGCATCATGCCAAGGCTGACCAATTCAAAGCTTCGGTTCTTCAATTGACCAAGTTGCACCAACTTTATAGAATGCGAACCCATATCTACCGATACCAAAGGTGTTTTTTTAGATAAAAACATAAGCTAAAGTTATTCCTGATTCTCAACCAAATAGCACAAAGCAAACCTCATACCAACCTGGCAAAAATTACGAAAATAGCCTGAGTAAGGTATATTTTTAAAAAATCTTGCCTGCTTAAACCTAAAAGCGTATGAATTTGTTTTTAAATGTTTCAAAAAGTCACAACT
Organism: uncultured Nitrospinaceae bacterium; assembly: GCA_938073925.1. Taxonomy (GTDB): domain Bacteria; phylum Nitrospinota; class Nitrospinia; order Nitrospinales; family VA-1; genus UBA8687. The sequence continues at coordinate 243 of CALJGH010000239.1, read as the reverse complement.
AAATAATTCGTCACCCACATCACGCCGAGTTGGAAATAAAACGCTTTAATTTCCTCTACCTACTAAAGTTTCCACCTTTAGTTCCGATAATCGAGGTGGCTTAGTTTATCCCCGCTCATTTTTTTCGAGAAAAAAATCTCCTTAATTTATAAAAAAATGAAACCTGCTTTCTTCTCAGTTAGGCTTTTTCCCGACTTTACTTCTTCGGCATTTCGGGAGGACTGCCATTTTCATCCTCAAAAA
>CALJGH010000238.1 GCA_938073925.1 uncultured Nitrospinaceae bacterium | reverse complement strand
GAAACTTTCAAGATCTCAACTCAAGGCAAACAAACCAAACTCGAAGGCCCGGAAAAGGCTGAAGCGATCTACCCTCAGAAACTGGGAATGTAAGCAACCTGTAATGGCTCGAATAAAAGAATTTAAAGACTATTATAAAATTCTAAATGTAACCGAATCGGCGACACAGGAAGATATAAAGAAATCTTTCAGAAAGCTGGCTCTGGAGCTACACCCCGACCACAACCCTGATGACCCTGGAAGCGAAGAAAAATTTAAAGATGTTACGGAAGCCTATGGCGTTTTGAGTGACTCGCAAAAAAAACAGGAATACGATAGTTTCCGCGCCGATCACTTCGCAGGCCGTACTTCTTCACGGTTTCAGTATTCACAGGAAGATATTTTCTCAAGTATGTTTCAAGGGAAAAATGCCAGTGGTATTTTTGAAGAGCTCAATCGCGAATTCAGCAGCTCTGGTTTTCGATCAGGCAATAATTTCTTTAAAAATGTATTCTTTGGTGGTGCAGCTGGAGGTATCGGACGCTTCATTAGTATGATACCAGGTCCCATCGGCCGCATTGGTATGGGAATCAAGATAGCGCAAATTGTGGGAACCTCCATTTACGCCCTCCATAAGATGAAGAAAGCAAAAGATGCATCCAACCCAAACGAACAACAACCTCAAAACCCTTTAGTGAGCAATTTCAAGGGTATGTTTCGCAAACCTCAATCCAATGAGAAACATCCTCTGAACATGGACTTCGCTATTTCCATTCCTCCTACCGAGGCATTGAATGGAACGCGCAAGAAAATATCCTATCGAGTCAATGGAACCACCGAGCAATTGATGGTTCGTATTCCTCCTAATTTCCCTCCAAGGGGTAAACTAAGAATACGTAATAAGGGCCACATCCAAAATGAAAAACGCGGCGACTTGATTTTATCCATCAATGTTGACCTCAAAGCCAGTACCTCTAACTTAAAAGAAGAATGAATAAATCCCAAATAGTTGACTATTGGCTCGCCTTCTTCCGTGACCTTCTGCTCGGCACACTGAAAAAGTTTTTCCTTTTCGGTTTTATAGGCTTGGGGTTAGGGGTTCTAACCATCATCGCTTTCGACTCTCAGATATTGGAAGTCACCGACTGGAGTAATTGGCTTGAGATATTACTTATATCTATGGCTTCCCTATGGTATCTGGGGTTTGGTTTTTTTCATGGAATGGTTGCATGTGCCCTGCAAGTGATGATTCAAAAAATACGCCAAGCCTTGGAAGGGTTACAACTACTATTGGATTGGCTGACTCGCGAGGTAATAGGCAGGGTTCCGAAGTTTCAGAAAAACATTCCTAAATCAGAATTGGAAGAAAAATACGATCAGGTCGGCAGTGAACTGCTCATAAAACTGAAGAAAAAAGGCGGAATAACTGGATTCTTTTCAGGGGTTCTATTTAGCGTAATTTTGAAAGTTTTAAAATTTTTCTTTCTGGATGAGGTTGTCGAAGAGCTTCAGAAAAAAGATACAGGAGAAATCACCTCAGCGGATATCGAACATGCTGTGCGTCGCGTGGGCACAGACGTTATGATCTCGCCTATCACCGACAACTTATTTTTAATTCATATTCTTAATATCGTAATCGGATTATTTTTTTTCGGGCTACCCTTCAGTCTCCTCTGGTTATTATAAATTGAATGAACCTAAATGTAAGTCAGTCAGGCCCAGACAATTGAAAAATTATATGCTTAAAACCTATGGGCAGCTAAAAATCTTGAATCCTTTTAAATAAACGGATATCTTATATCGTAAATTTACTGTTTTTAATGGATTTTAAGTGAGAAATTTTTTTCAAACAAAATCAAATATCATGCGTTACAAATTTGGCGTTATGGCGCTGGCGATTTGCTTTAGCTTAATCGTACTATTCGGAAGCCCTCTTCATGACCATGATTTAGATTCATCCCATGTAGATTTGGATTGTATTTCTTGCCACCTTGTTCAATTAAACATTGGTCTTGAAGGTGACGAACCGAGTCTGTCTAACTCCACACAAGTCACTAAACGGGTTACGGTTCCCACAACTGTTTCGTTCACCGTTGGCCTGACTTCTACTTCCAGCCGAGCCCCCCCCATAATCTGTTGATCTGTTTTTCTATCTAACTATTCAAAAACTTGCTGGACCTTCTAATGTAAGGGTATGTCGCTCGTTTTGAAACTGAGTTTCTACTCCTTATTTTGCGCTAGAAAACTGTGCGATGAGTAAACGAGAGTTTACATTATATGCAATTTTTCTAATTACGTTGGCGAACGCCTAAGTAGGTCTGGGAAAAACTAATGGGGTAAATTATGTTTAGGATTTTTAAAATTTATACGTTTTTATTTATATTTGGATATCTAATAACACCGGTCTTTGCAGATGAGAAAAAAAATGGAACAGAGCATGACGGGCCTATGGAGCATTACGCAGTTCATTTGGATGAAGTTATTGTATCCACACCCATGCAAGACACGATTGCCAGTTCCGCAACACCCGTGACCGTTTTACATAACGATAATTTACGTATGAAATCCGGGAGTACTATTGGCGAAACGCTTCAAAATGAACTGGGAGTTCACGGTCAGTCCTTTGGTCCTGGCGTCGGACTTCCCGTGATCCGTGGCCAAGATGGTCCTCATGTAAGGGTCTTGAGCAACGGCCTGGGAGCCAATGATGCTTCCCAGAATAGCCCCGATCACGCTTCAATAACAGCTCCCTTAAATGCAGAACGTATAGAGATCTTACGTGGGCCTGCTACCTTGCTATACGGCAGTGGTGCTATAGGCGGTGTGGTCAATGTTATCGATAACCGGATTCCGGAAAAAGTTCCCGACCAACTTGTAGGAGGATCGGTAGAGCAAAAATACAATACTGCCACCACCAGCCGTCAGACGGCATTTAAAATCGAAGGCGGAAAAAGTAAATTCGCATACCATTTCGACGGTTATTTTCAAAAGAATGACGATATGAAAATCAGCGGAGATGCCATCGATGTCACTCGTGCTCAGGTCAGTCAATCCGGTTTAGATGTCGCTGAAAATACAAATGGTTTTGTCAACAATACCGAAGCCGATAATTTAAATGTGACGGCTGGGGCCTCTTTTGTTGGTGATTCCGGTTTCTTTGGGTTTTCAGGAAATATAGTGGATATGGAGTACCAGATCCCGCCCAGAGGTGAGGCGGGTGGTGAACAGTCTAATATAGAGATGGAACAAAGAAAATTGGACTTTAAAGCTGGGTTGAATAACCTTCATGGTTTCTTTAAAAAGATAAACGCTAAGCTCAGTTTAACCGATTACGACCATACCGAAGCCCTCGAAGCTGAATTCTCAAATGATACTTTTGAAGGTCGGGTGGATGCTACGCACACGCCCATTTTTGGAATGGACGGTGTAATGGGATTTCAGATAATTTCCAGCCGATTTTCCGCTTTGGAAATAGGAAGCGATTATATTAATCCAATTACCCTG